>PCVW01000073.1 GCA_002787095.1 Candidatus Omnitrophica bacterium CG11_big_fil_rev_8_21_14_0_20_64_10
CCCCTTGCGGGCGATCACGATCCCCTCGAAAGGTTGTATCCGGGTCTTCTCGTCCTCACGGATCCGGACGAAAACCCGAATGGTGTCCCCCACCCGGAAGTCGGGGCGCTCCACTTTTTGCCTGGCCTCAATCGCCTGAATTCTTTGGTCCATCCAAATCGGGCCTCAAAGCCGCCGTTCGGCGAAATGCCTGCAGGCGGCGCCACTTCTGAATCTCAGAAAAATCGCCCGAGCGCAGGACGCTCGGGACGCGCATACCACGATACTCAACCGGCCGGGTGTACTGGGGATATTCCAGAAGCCCCCCGACGAAGGACTCCTCCTCGGCGGAACGATCATCGCCGAGGCTGCCGGGAAGCAGACGGACGATCGAGTCCACCAAGACCATAGCAGGAAGTTCCCCCCCCGTCAAGATATAATCGCCGATCGAGACCACCTGATCGGCCAATCCCGCCCGGACCCGCTCATCCACCCCCTCGTAATGGCCGCACAGCAGGATCAACCACGATTCCCCGGCCAGCCGCCCGGCCAGCTTCTGCGTCAACCGCTCCCCCTGCGGCGAGAGCAAAATCACCCGCGGCCGACGCCGGCCGACGCCGGGTGTCCGGTGTCCGGTGTCCGGTGTCTTGTGTCCCGATCTTCGGCCTTGCCCGCGGCGTTTGAGGGCCGCGACCCCTTTGAAAAAGGGCTCCGGCCGCATCACCATCCCCGGGCCCCCGCCGTAGGGACGGTCGTCCACCTTCCGGTGCTTCTGATCCTCCGACCAAACCCTGAGATCCCAGACCCCGAGGGAAACGACCCCGGCGCGCTGGGCCCGGCCGAGAATCGACTCCCCGAGCACCGGTGGAAACAGCTTCGGGAAGATCGTCAGGATGTCGATCCGCAACGGTCAGGACTTTTTCAGGATCTGCTTGACCGTCGGCGAAGGAATCGCTCCCCGCTCAATCCAGAACTTCGCCCGGACCGCGTCAATCTTGATCTGCGGCGGCTGGGAAGCCGGGTTGTAGTAGCCGATCTCCTCGATCGCCTTGCCGTCCCGGCCAACGCTCTTGGGAATCACCACAATCCGGCTGTGGGGCTTCTTCTTCCCCCCGAGCCTTTTGAGTCGAATCACCACTTCCGCCAACTCACACCTCCTTGGTTTACCGTTCCTTGACCCGGGTGATCCGGGCCCCCAATCGTTTGAATTTCTCGTCAATCCGGTCGTATCCCCGGTCCAGATGATAGACCCGGGCGATCTCCGACCGGCCCTTCGCCGACAAGGCGGCCAGCACCAGGGCCGCCGAAGCCCGGAGGTCCGACGCCATCACCGGGGCGCCGCTGAGTTTCTCCACCCCCAGCACGATCGCCGAGGTCCCTTCCCGCTTGATCCGGGCCCCCATCCGGGCCAGCTCCGCCACATGCATGAACCGCTCCGGATAGATCTTCTCGGTGATCACCGAGATCCCCGGCGTCTGGGCCATCAAGGCGGTCATCTGGGCCTGCAGGTCGGTCGGAAAACCGGGATACGGCAGCGTCGTGACATCGACCGGCTTAAGCCGGCCGGTCCGTCGGACTCGGATCGCTCCCTCCCGGATCGTCAACCCCACCCCCGCCTGCCGCAGCTTGTCCAACACCGCTCCCAGATGCTCCGCCCGGGCCCCCCGGACCGTCAATTCCCCCCCGAGGATCGCGCCGGCCACCAGGAAGGTCCCCGCTTCAATCCGGTCAGGGATCACCTGGTGCCGGAAACCGCCCAGACGCCGCACCCCTCGGATCCGGATCACCGGCGTCCCATGCCCGTCGATCTTGGCCCCCATCTGGACCAGGACATCGCCCAGATCGGCCAGTTCCGGCTCGCAGGCGGCGCTCTCGATCACCGTTTCTCCGGGGGTCAAGACCGCCGCCATCAGGACATTCGCGGTCCCGAGAACCGAAGAACCGAACGCCCCGCCCAGGTAAATCGAAGTCCCCCGCAGCCGGCGGGCGGTGCCGATCACATTCCCCTGTTCCACCTTGAGTTTGGCCCCCAAGGCGGTCAATCCCTTCAAATGCAGGTCCACCGGCCGGGGGCCGATCACGCACCCACCCGGAAGGGAAACCGAAGCCCGTTTCTTCCGGGCCAGGAGCGGTCCCAGCACACAGAAAGAGGCCCGCATCGTGGAGACCAACCGGTAAGGGGCTTCCACCCCGGCATATCCCCCCGGCTGCATCCGGATCCGGTTCCCCTCAGCGGCCACCCGGACCCCCAGATGGCGCAGGATCCGCAGCATCGTCGCCACATCCCGGACCGCCGGAACCCCCCTCAGTTCGCACGGCTCATCGGTCAAGAGCGGGGCTGCCAGGATCGGCAGGGAAGCGTTCTTCGATCCGCTGACCGACACCTCGCCGCTCAACCGGCCGGTCCCCTGAACGATCAATTTATCCATGGTTCCGTCTCAATCTCAAGACCCGGTCCCGGCCGGTCAAATCCGGCTCCACCCCCTCCCAGATCCACCCGGTCTCCCGGGCGATCAGCCGGAGGCGCTGCGCCTGATCCTCCCCGATCTCGGAGAGCCAAAGACCGCCGGGCCGGGCGACCCGATGGGCGGCTTGCAGCCAGCCCCGGATCACCGCAATCCCGCCCAGGCCGCCGTCGAGACTCAACCGGGGCTCCCAGGCCAGTTCCCGGGGCAGCCCCCCCGCTTCCCAATCGACATACGGAGGGTTGCAGATCACCCCGTCCATCGAACCGGCCGGCAGATCGGCCGTCCCCTCGCCGGGAAGGAACCGGATCGACGCCCCGAAGGCGGCGGCATTTCGTCGGGCGAAGGCCAGCGCGACCGCCGACCGCTCGGTCGCGGTCACCCGGATCTCCGGGGCCGCCAAGGCCAGGGTCACCGCCACCGCCCCGGAACCGGTCCCGATCTCCAGGACCTCCAGCCGGGCGGGGGAGGCGGCAATCCACTTCAGCCCCTCCTCCACCAACCGCTCCGTCTCGGGACGGGGGATGAAGACCCCCGGCCCCACCTCAAAGTCCCGTCCGTAGAAGGGGGCCCGCCCCAGCAAATACTGCAGCGGCACCCCGGCCGCCCGGCCGGCGATATCCCGCAGGAACCGGTATTCCGCCTCCGAAGCAATCGGCGCCGGATCGGCCGCCAGATCCGCCGCTGTCTGACCGGTTCGGTCGGCCAACAGGGTCCGGGCGGTCCAATCGGGCCGCTCCACCCCGGCCGCCGCCAGCCGGGCCGTTCCCCGCTCCAGCAGCTCCGCGACCCGCCGCCGCTCGGCGGCCCGAGTCTCAAGCAGGCTGCTCATTGGGCCCGCTCCAGCAAGGCCCGCCGCTGCGCCTCCTGACAGGCGACGATGAACTCCTCGATCGATCCGTCCAGAATCTCCTCCAACCGGTGGGAGGTCAATCCCACCCGGTGATCGGTCACCCGCCGGTCGGGGAAGTTGTAGGTCCGGATCTTCTCCGACCGTTCCCCGCCGCCGATTTGCGCCCGCCGGGCATCGGTCCGCTGTGAAATTTGTTCCCGCGTCTTGATCTCCATCAACCGGGCCTGCAGCACCTTCATCGCCTTGGCCCGGTTCTTCAACTGCGACCGTTCATCCTGACAGCAGACCACCAGGCCGGTCGGGTTGTGGGTGATCCGGACCGCCGAATCAGTGGTGTTGACCCCCTGCCCCCCGGGCCCCGAGGAGCGGAAGACATCGATCCGGAGATCCTTCGGATCCAGGTCCACCTCGACCGCTTCGGCCTGCGGGAGGACCGCGACCGTGACCGTCGAGGTGTGGATCCGGCCCGACGCCTCGGTTGCCGGCACCCGTTGGACCCGATGGACGCCCCGCTCAAACTTCATCTCCCGGTACACCCCTTCCCCTTCCACCGCGAAGATCACCTCTTTGAAGCCGCCGAGTTCCGTTGCCGAGGAGCTCATCGGTTCGATTCGCCAGCCGCGGCGGGCGGCGTACCCGCCGTACATCCGGTGCAAATCGGCGGCAAACAGGGAGGCCTCTGCCCCGCCGGCGCCGGCCCGAATCTCAACGATGACGCTCTTCTCGTCGTCCGGGTCCTTCGGCAACAGGTCAGCTTCCACCTGCCGTTCCAACTCCCCGGCCTGCCGGCGCAAATCAGACAACTCCGCCTGAGCCAGCTCCGCCAGCTCCCGGCCGCCGTCCCCGGCCGTGATCAGCCCTTCGGCCTCTTCGATCTGCCGCCGGAGCACTTCCAACCGTTTCAGCCGCTGGACCATCGGCTTGAGGGAAGCATGCTCCTTGGCAAGCGTTCGGACCCGCCCGGGATCGGAGGCCACGGCCGGATCATACAAAAGCTTCTCCAGCTCTTCAAAGCGGCGCAGACACTCCGCCGCCGCTCCCGATCGGCCCGGAGGGAGCCCCCCCGGAGCCGATTCAGGCATTCCGTTTGACCCGGCCGTACTTCTTCTGGAACTTCTCGACCCGCCCGGCGGTATCCACATACCTCTGCCGTCCGGTGAAGAATGGGTGGCAGCCCGAGCAGATGTCGACATGGAATGACCCCCTGGTGGACCGGGTCTGAAAGGTCGTTCCGCACGCGCAGGTGATCGTCGCCACCTTGTATTCCGGATGAATTCCCTCTTTCACGGCTGCTTACTCCTTGTTCAGCGTGGCCAGGAACTCCACGTTGGTCTTCGTCTTGGAGAGGCGGTCGATCAACAGCTCCATCGCCTCATCGGGGTTCAGCTCCTTGAGCACCTTGCGCAGGAGCCAGATCCGCTTCAGTTCATCGGCGGGCACCAACAACTCTTCCTTGCGCGTGTTGCAGCGCTGGATGTTGAGCGCCGGGTAAACCCGCTTCTGGAACAGATTCCGGTCGAGGGTAATCTCCATGTTGCCGGTTCCCTTGAACTCCTCGAAGATCACCTCGTCCATCTTGCTGCCGGTGTCGATCAGCGCGGTCGCGATGATCGTCAGCGACCCTCCCTCCTCGATCCCCCGGGCAGCCCCGAAGAAACGCTTCGGTTTGTGGAGCGCGGTCGCGTCCACGCCGCCGGTCAGGATCCGCCCGCTGTGGGGCGCGACCGTGTTGTAGGCCCGGGCCAGCCGCGTGATCGAGTCGAGCAGGACCACGACATCCTTCTTGTGCTCGACCAGCCGCTTGGCCTTTTCCATCACGATCTCGGCGACCTGAATGTGCCGCTCGGCCGGCTCGTCGAAGGTGGAGGAGACCACCTCCCCCCGGACCGAGCGCTGCATGTCGGTCACCTCTTCCGGCCGCTCATCGATCAGCAGAACGATCAGCATCGCGTCGGGGTAATTGGTGGTGATCGCGTTGGCCACCTTTTGCAGCAGAATCGTCTTCCCGCTGTAGGGAGGCGCTACGATCAGTCCCCGCTGCCCCTTGCCGATCGGCACCAGCAGATCCAGCACCCGGGTCGACAGCTCATCGGGCGCAGTTTCCAGCTTGTACCGCTCGTGCGCGTAGAGGGGCGTCAGGTTGTCGAACAGGATCTTGTCCTTCGCCGCCTCGGGGCTCTCCAGGTTGACCGTCTCCACCTTGAGCAGGGCGAAGTACCGCTCCCCCTCTTTCGGCGG
>PCVW01000030.1 GCA_002787095.1 Candidatus Omnitrophica bacterium CG11_big_fil_rev_8_21_14_0_20_64_10
CACCTCCCGCTGGCGGTTCATCACATTGTCGTATTCGAGGATCTGTTTCCGGATCGCGAAGTGGTGCTGCTCGACCCGCTTCTGGGCCGTCTCGATCGCCCGGGAGAGCCACGGATGTTCGATCGCCTCCCCTTCCGGCAGCGAGGCCTTCGTCCACTCCAGCAGCTTGTTCTCCCCGAAGATCCGGATCAGGTCGTCCTCGAGGGAGACATAGAAGCGGCTGGAGCCGGGGTCCCCCTGCCGGCCGGAGCGGCCCCGCAGCTGGTTGTCGATCCGGCGGGACTCGTGCCGTTCGGTGCCGATCACATGCAGCCCGCCGGCCGCCACCACCTTCTCATGCTCGCTCTTGGCCTGGGCCTCGATCTCCTCCCGGATGCGCTGCGCCTCATCGGCCGGCAGCGGCTCCTCGGCCGTCTCCTGGCGGCGCTGAATCTCCGCCTGCACGAGGAACTCCACCGAACCGCCGAGCACGATGTCGGTCCCCCGCCCTGCCATGTTGGTCGCGATCGTGACCGCTCCGAACCGACCCGCCTGGGCGACGATCTTCGCCTCCTGCTCGTGGTACTTGGCGTTCAGCACATGGTGCGGGATCCCCGCCTGCTTGAGCAGGTGGCTGAGCCGCTCCGACTTGGCGATCGAGATCGTGCCGACCAGGATCGGCCGTCCCTGCTGATGCAGGGTCCGGATCTCCTTAAGCGCGGCCTGAAACTTCTCCCCCTCGGTCTTGTAAACGATGTCCCCGTGGTTGACCCGGGCCAGCGCGCGGTTCGTCGGGATCGAGACGACATCCAGCTTGTAGATCTGATGGAACTCGACCGCCTCGGTAGCGGCGGTACCGGTCATGCCGGCCAGCTTGTCGTACATCCGGAAGTAGTTCTGGAAGGTGATCGTCGCCAGCGTCTGGTTCTCCCGCTCGATCTTGACCCCTTCCTTCGCCTCGACCGCCTGGTGGAGGCCGTCGGACCAGCGGCGGCCCGGCATCAGGCGACCGGTGAACTCATCGACGATCATGACCTGGCCGTCCTTGATCATGTAGTCGACATCCCGCTTGAAAAGGGCGTGGGCCCGGAGAGCCTGGTTCACATGGTGCACGAGGGTCACATTGCTGTCCTCGTACAGGTTCTGGACGCCGAGCAGCTCCTCCGCCTTCTGCACCCCTCCCTCGGTGAGGAAGGCGGAGTGGGCCTTCTCGTCGATCAGGTAATCGGTCTTGGCCTCCAACTTCGGGATGATCCGGTCGATCTTGTAGTAGAGATCGGTCGACTGCTCGGCCGGACCGGAGATGATCAGCGGCGTGCGGGCCTCGTCCACCAGGATCGAGTCCACTTCGTCGACGATCGCGTAGGCGAGGTGCCGCTGGACGCATTCCGAGAGCGACACCGCCATGTTGTCCCGCAGGTAGTCGAAGCCGAATTCGTTGTTCGTGCCGTAGGTGATGTCGCAGGCGTAGTTCTCCCGACGCTGCGCCGGGGACATGTCATGCTGGATCACGCCGACCGACAGCCCGAGCATCTCGTAGAGGGGCCCCATCCAGGCCCGGTCCCGCCGGGCCAAGTAATCGTTGACGGTCACGACATGGACGCCCCGGCCGAGCAGGGCGTTGAGGGTCACCGGCAGGGTGGCGACGAGGGTCTTGCCCTCCCCGGTGGCCATCTCGGCGATCTTCCCCCGGTGCAGCACCAGCCCACCGACCAGCTGCACATCGAAGTGGCGCATCCCCAGCCGCCTCCGGCCGGCCTCCCGCACCAGCGCGAAGGTCTCCGGCAGGATCTCCTCGAGCGCCTTCTCCTCGATCTTCAGGCGGCGCTTCCGCTCGGCCTTGACCGCATCCGGATCGGAGCGGTCGATGGCCACCTCCGCCGGAACATGTCCTTCCGGATCCAACCCGCCGCCCAACGCGGTGATCCGCTCCCGCAGGCGCTCCCGCAGGGCGGCGATCCGCTCCCGCAACTGTTCCTCCGAAAGCGGGGTGATCTCCCCCTCCAGCGCGTTGATCCGGGCGACGACCGGCTTGAGGCGCTTCAACTGCCGCTCGTTCTGCGTCCCGACAATCTTGCCGGTGATCCAGTTCAACATCCTATTTCTTCCCCGCCTTCCATCTTAAGTACCCCTCGATGAACGGATCGAGCGCCTCCCCGTCGAGCATCCCCTGGGTCTGCCCGGTCTCCACGCCGGTCCGATGGTCCTTGACCATCTGGTACGGCTGCAGCACATAGGAACGGATCTGCGACCCCCACTCGATCTTCTTCTTGGCCGCCTGCTTGGAGGCCATCGCCTCCTCCCGCTTGCGGCGCTCCGCCTCGTAGAGGCGGGCTTTCAGCACCTTCATCGCCGAAGCCTTGTTCTTCATCTGCGAACGCTCGTTCTGGCACTGCACGGTGATGCCGGTCGGCAGGTGGGTGATCCGGACCGCCGAGTCGGTGGTGTTGACCCCCTGCCCGCCCGGGCCGCCGGCCCGGTAAACATCAATCCGGAGGTCCTTCTCCTGGATCTGAATGTCGATGTCGTCCTCCACCTCCGGAATCACATCCACCGCGGAGAAGGAGGTGTGCCGCCGCTTGTTCGCGTCGAACGGGGAGATCCGGACCAGGCGATGGACGCCCGTCTCCCCCTGCAGGAGGCCGTAGGCGTTCTCCCCCCGGATCACCATCGTGACCGACTTGATCCCCGCCTCCTCGCCCGCCATGTAATCGAGCACCTCGCGCTGAAAGTGTCTCTCCTCGGCCCAGCGGGAATACATCCGAAACAGCATGGAGACCCAGTCGCACGATTCGGTGCCGCCGGCGCCGGCGATGATCGAGAGGATCGCCGGGCAGTCGTCGCTCTCCCCGGTGAAGAGGGTCTTGTGTTCCAGCCGGCCGGCGGCGTCGGAGAGGCCGGCGATCTGCCGGTCGAAGTCGGCCAGCCCCGCGGCGTCCCCCGGCTCAATCAGGGGAAGCAGCTCCTCCAGGGTTTTCAACTCCTCCCAGGCCCGGCGCCACGGCTCCACGATCCCCTTGAGCCGCTTGAGCTCCTTGACGGAGGCGTTGGCTCTGAGCTGGTTGTCCCAGAAACCGGGGGCGGCCAGTTCCTGCTCTAGAACCTGGATGCGGGATTCGGCGGCGTCCAGGTCAAAGATACCCCCGAACGTTCTGGAGGGTCGTCTTAAGACCCGCCAGGCGATCGATAATGGAAGTTTCCATGGGGGTCAGTATACCAACGATCGACGGAGGGAGAAAGGAAGGAAAGCGGTCGGGCGGATCAGCGGCGATGCGACTGATGATGCTTGCGGCGGTATTCAGACCAATAAGTGTAGGAAATGCCGATCGCGCTGATGACGATGATGATGATATACATCAATTTAACTTGATCCATTACTCAACCCCCGCGCCATCCACCCGGTACCCCCACCCGAAGAGTCCCAAACCGCTGATCCCGCCCAACAGGAAGGTTAGCACATCGAACTGTTTCCAGGCAACAAGGTTGCCGACCACCGTCGCGGCCAGGACAATCTTGCTCAAATCGTAAAGATATTTGGCGACATTCTCCCGCTGCCTTGAAACCATGCCTCCAGAATAATCGAGATATGCATAAATTGCAACTATTTTATATATCCCTCTTTCCGGAGGAGGCGGCGCTTGGCGGCCGGTCCCCCGGGCCCGGAGTAGCCCCCCAATCCCCGGGCGGCGACCACCCGATGGCAGGGAATCCGCGGCGCCCAGCGGTTCTGCTTGAGGGCCTGCCCCACCGCCTGGGCCCCGCCGGGTCGGCCGACCCGGCGGGCCAGCTCCCCGTAGGTCACCACCTTCCCCCTCGGGATTTTCAGCAGCGCTTCATATACCTTCCGCTGAAACGCCGTGACTTGCGACCGCCAACTACTGATTTTCTTGTTCATTGGTTGAGCTCCTTGTGAATGCGCCGCGCCAACCCTTCCGAAATTCCCCGCACCTGCGCCAGCTCCTCGACCGTCGCCCGCCGCATCCCCTCCACCGAACCGAACCGGACGATCAGGTCCTGTTTCTTCCGGGGGCCGACGCCGGGGATCTCATCGAGGGCCGAACCCAGGGCCGCCTTGCCCCGCAGCAGCCGGTGATAGCCGATCGCGAAGCGGTGGGCCTCGTCCCGGACCCGCTGCAGCAGCTGCAGCGCCCGGGAGATGGGAGGGAGCGACAGCGGTTCCGCCTCCCCCGGCAGATAGAGGTGCTCGAACTGCTTGGCGATCCCGACCGCCGGCAGCTCCAGCTTCAACTCCCGCAGCACCTCCAGCGCGGCGTTGAGATGCCCCCGGCCGCCGTCGATCAGAATCAGGTCGGGGAGCGGGCC
Source organism: Candidatus Omnitrophica bacterium CG11_big_fil_rev_8_21_14_0_20_64_10 (assembly GCA_002787095.1). GTDB lineage: Bacteria > Omnitrophota > Gorgyraeia > 1-14-0-20-64-10 > 1-14-0-20-64-10 > 1-14-0-20-64-10. The sequence goes on from PCVW01000030.1 coordinate 4,303, forward strand.
GGCCCCAGGCTCGTCGTAGCGGCGGCGAACCACCTCCCGCATCATCCCGTAGTCGTCGATCCCGGCCACCTGCTTGATCCGGAACCGCTTGTAGCCGTTCTTGTCCGGTTTGCCGTCGAGGAAAGCCACCTGGGAGCCGACCGCTTGGCGGCCGTGGATGTTGGAGATGTCGAATCCCTCGATCCGCCGAGGGGGCTGTTTGAGCCGCAGGAGCGAGGTCAGGTCGGCCAAAGCCGCCGAGAGGTTCAGTCGGCGGGAACGGACCGTCAGCTCCCCGAGACCGGCGATCTGGTCCCGCAGGCGGGCCGCCTCCTCGTACCGGCGCTCGGCGGCGCATTGGCGCATCCGCTCCGTCATCTCCCGGATCACCTGTTCCTTGTTCCCCTCCACCAGTCGGAGGACCCGCGACATCTGTTCCCGGTATGCCTCCGGGGAGATCCTCCCCTCGCAGGGGGCCGAGCAGAGGCCCAGGTAGTAGTCCAGGCAGGCCCGCTTCGGGAGGATGCGGCAGGTGCGGTACGGGATCACCCGGCGGATCGCCCGCATCGCCCGCTTGAGCCCCGTCGCGTCGGTGAAGGGACCGATCACCCGGATCCCCGGATCCACCGGGCCCCGACCGACATAGAGACGGGGATAGGTCTCCTCGGCGGTCACCCGCAGGGAGGGATAGGTCTTGTCGTCCCGCAGGGAGATGTTGTAACGGGTCCGGCGGGCCTTGATCCAGTGGGCTTCCAGGAGCAGGGCCTCCTCCTCGGAAGCGGTCTCGATCACCTCCAGGTCCCGCGCCTCCCGCATCAGGCGGGTCGTCTTGGCATCCTTCGGCCGGCCGCTCTGGAAATAGCTGGCCACCCGTTTCTTCAGGGAGGCCGCCTTGCCGACATACAGCACCTCCCCGTCGGCCCCCTTGAACAGGTAGACGCCGGGGCGGTCCGGAAGGGCTTTTACCTGCGCCGAAAGATCCATCCCCGGAAGTGGTCCGCCTCCTCGATCCGGAGCAGCCCGGCCACGACGAAGAAAACCGCGACCGACCCCAAGATCGCCCCGAACAGCCAGCCGACCGCCCCCCAACCGGAGAGTCCCCCGGCCGGCACCGCCCGGGCCGACCAGATCCCGACGGCCGCCGCCGCCATCCCCAGCGAGGCGGCCGACAGCCGCAGCAGCCAGCTCCATCCGATTCCCTCGACCGGCCCCAGCTGTTTTTCGATCTGCCGAAGCAGTTGATAGGCGTTCAGCACCGCCGCCGCCGAGGTGGCCAGCGCCAGGCCGGCCAATCCCATCGACCGAACCAGGAGAAGGTTCAAGGCGGCGTTTAAGGCCAGCGCCCAGCCGGCCGACCGGACCGGGCCCCAGCTTTCCCCGGCGGCGTACAGGCCGGTCGTCAGCACCTTCCCCGCCGCCAAACCGATCAATCCGATCCCGTACCAGCGCATCGCCGAAGCGGTCATGGCCGAGGCCTCCGCGGAAAAGGCCCCGTGCTGAAGCAAGGTGGTGACGATCGGTCCGGCGAAGAGGAACAACCCCACCGCCGAGGGGACCGAAATGAACAGGGTGGAACGGAGGGTCAACCCCAGGGTCCGGCGGGCCCCCGCCCGGTCCCCCAGCGCGATCTGTTCCGAAAGGGCCGGCAGAGCCGCCTGGGAAAAGGAAACGCTGAAGAGCCCCAGCGGCAACTGCAGGAACCGATTGGCGAAGTAAAGGGCGGCCACCCCGCCGGCCCCGACCCAGCCGGCGAAGGAGGCGAAGATGGTATCGATCAGGACCGACAGCTGATAGACCGCCGAGCCGGCGGCCCGGGGGAACAGGAGTCGGCCGATCTCCCGGAGGGCCGGATGCCCCTGCAGGGAGGGGCGCAGGTTCACCCCGGCCCGGGTCAGCGCCGGCAGCTGAACGGCGATCTGCAGGAGCCCGCCGGCCAGCACCCCGATTGAGAGCCCCACAGCGTCCGGTTGCCAGAGAAAGATCCCCGCCATCATGCTGAGGTTGAGCAGCGGCGGCCCCAGCGCCGGCGCAGTGAAGCGGCGGACCGAATGGAGCAGCCCCATCCCGAAGGCGGCGATCCCGACCAGGCCGAGAAAAGGAAAGAGGATCCGGGTAAGTTTGACGGTCAGATCGAACAGGGCCGGGTCGGCCTTGAAACCGGGAGCAAAGAGGCCGACCACCAGCGGAGCCGAGGCCACCCCGAGCCCGCAAAGGATCACGAAGCCGATCAGCAGCCGGCCGGCCATCGCCTGGGCCAGCGCCGACCAGGCCGCCGCCCCTTCCCGGGCCCGGAGACGGCTTAAGACCGGAACGAAGGCGGCGTTGGCCGCCCCTTCCCCGATCAGGGTCCTGAGCAGGTTGGGGATCCGGTAGGCGACAACGAAGGCCTGGGCGGCCGGGGTCGTGCCGTAGACGACCGCGATCAGCCAGTCCCGGAGAAACCCCAAGACCCGGCTGACCCCGGTGGCGGCGGTCAACAGCCCCGCGTGATCCAGCAATTTCCGGTCGGACATTTTCCGCTCGTTGACAGGGCCCCGCGCTTTGTGTTAGCTTCTACCGTCATGCCGAACAGCAAATCAGCAGCCAAGCGGATGCGCTCCGGAATCAAACGCCGGGAGAGAAAGACGGCGGTCAAGTCGGAGCTCAAAACCCTGGCCAAGAAACTGGACAAGCATCTCAAGGGAAAGGCCGCCCCGGAAACCCAGTCCGCCTATCGCCTCCTGGCGAAGCGGCTGGATCAGGCCGCCCGGCGGGGGATCATCCATCCCAACGCCGCCTCCCGCAAGAAGGCCCGGTTGGCCAAGCAGTTGGCCGCCCTCTCCTCCTAAGAATTCATCCGCTGCCGGACAGCAGCAGCAGCACCTGATCCGCGATCCAATCCGGCGCCGGATGTCCCTGCTTGAGTTCCAGGTCCCAGCGGCTCAGCCGCCCGAGGGCCGCGGCCGCTTGAGGAGCCGGCCAGCGCTGCAGCCGGTTGAGCGCCGCACTCCGGGCCGGAGAGCCGAACCCGCTTCCCCGCCCCGACCGGGACTTCCAGGCCATCCGGAGATACCAGCCGGCCGCTCCCATCCACTTTTCGATTGAGATCCGGTTCTCCCGCAGCGCCCCATGCAGCGCGGCGATCGCCTCCGGAAGGCGGCCGCCGGCGGCGGCGTCCAAAATGTCGAAGGCGGTCTCCTGAGCCGACGGCGGGATCAGCCGCTCCACATCGGCCCGGCCGATTCGTTCCCCGGCCCCAACCAGAAGGGCGACCGTCTGAACCGCCTGCTTCAAAGCGCCCGGCTCGGTTCCGACCCGGCGGACCAGAAGGGCCGCGGCGGCCGGCTCGATCGATTTGCCGGACCGCTTGGCCTCCTCGGCCACCCAGCCCGGAAGGGCCTGGGGCTTCAGCGGCGCGAAAACCCGGATCTCAAAACGGGCCCGATGTTTTCTCAGGACCGGTTCGGTCTTGGAAGCGATCTTCTCGGCGGCGACGATCAGGCAGCCCCAGTCGGGGGGATTCTCCAGGTAAGGGGTGAGTCCCGGCAGCTCCTTCTCCCCCAGCTCCCTGCAGCCGGTCACCTCCACCACCCGGGCCGGCGAGGCAAACGGCTGGGTGGCGAGGGCCGCCCAGAGGGATGGGGGGGATTCCAGCGGAAGATCAAGACGGGTGGAGTCGGCCGCCTCGAAGCCGGGGGCGAGCGCCCGGGCCTTGAGCCGTCCGATCAGCCGCTCCTGCGTCTGCCGGTCGGCCCCGATCAGAAAAAGGCCGGCCGGAAGCATTTCGGGTCCGGCCGGCGAAGGATTCCCCGGCTTACCAGTCTTCAATGACCCGCTCCACGACCCGGCGGGAGAAATCCTTGATCAGATCGTCCAGCGCGGCCGACTCGGCGGTTGCGAGACTGCCCTGCGTGAAGTAGGTGGTGTCGCCGATCAGCCCGGTCTCCTCCCAGAGCTTCTCCCCCTTGCGGTCGATCACCCAGACATTCCCGCCGAGATTCAGCCGGTACTCCTCGATGAGGTCCCCATCCTGGCGGCGCAGCGGCTGCCGATAGAAATCGGTCAGCTCGACGAACAGCTGCAGGTCCCCCTTCCCCGGTTCGGTCGTGACCCGCAGGTTGCCGTCGAAAAGGAACTGGGTGATCAGCCCCTGCGTGGTGTCCTCCGCCAGCCCCGGCAGGTTGGTCTGGAACGGCGTCCGCTCATTGACCTCCTGAGTCACCGGGATCTTGTTGTTGACCGGCGCGATGTAGATCACCTGGTATTCGGCCGGCAGCAGACGGGTCGCGGAATAGCCGCAGCCGGAGAGGGTCGCCAGGAGAAGCAGCGGAAGGAGCCGGCGGATCACTTTTTGGAGCCGCCGGACCGTTCCAACTCGGTCACCTTCGCGAGGGCCTGCGCCGCGGCGGCGGTGTCGGGATACTGCTCCAGCGCCTCCCGGTAATAAACCAGGGCGGCCTTCGGCTTGCGCTGTTTCTCATAAAACTGCCCGATCTCGATCAGACGCTGCGCCTTGATTTCACGCAGCCGCTTGAGGCTTTCCTCGGCGTCGGCCGCCTGTTCGCTGTCGGGATGCTCCTCAACGAAGGTCTTGTACCACTGCATCGCGTCGTTGGTGGCCGATTGGTCGTAGCTCGGGTCCCGGGAAAGGCGGTCGGCACAGGTCGCAATCTTGAACTTTGCCTGCTCGGTCAACGGAGACCCCGGGTAGCTGTCCAACACCCGCTGGAAGGCCCGCTGCGCCTCCTCCCACCGGTCGGTGGAGAGCAGCACCTCCCCCATTTCAAACTGGGCCTGATCCCCGTAGGAGCCGTAGGGGGCGTGGTCCACGACATGCTGGAAGACCTCGATCGCCTTCTCCTTGGAGGTGAACTTGATCGGACCGACCCACTCCACCTTCTTCCCCTCGGCGAACGCCTTGCCCAGCAAATACTCCCGCTCGATCCCCTCCTTGAACCGCTCGCTGAAGGGGTAGACCTCCACCAGCTTCTTGTAGGCGGCGAAGGCGTTCCCCGGCCGGTCCATCTTCTCGTAGGAAACCCCCAACAGGTACTGGGCCTCGGGGGCCAGCTCGGAGCGGGGGTAGGCCCGGACCAGGCGGTAGAACTCCTTGGCGGCGCGGGGATATTCCTTCTGTTCGAAGAAGGACATCGCCCATTCCATCTGGGCTTTTGGGGAATCCTTGGCGGCGTACTTGGGGTTGATCCAACGCCCGGTCTCAGGCGTCCAGATCCAGGCCGCCTGGGCCGAAGTAAAGCAACTGAGGGTCAAAATGGATGTGATGAGAACCCGTCGAACGGTCGTCATGGTGAAAAAACTCCTGTGGGTTCCACGATACCACAGACGGAAAGAGGGGGCAATCCCGGGAAAAGAGCCGGTCAGGAAAGGTCGGCTGAAGGAAAGTTGCCGGAGATGACGACCCCCCGCTCGACGAAGTCGGCGATCCGGTCCCGATCTTCCGGCATGATCTCCAGGAAGCGGATCCCCAATTCGCACCCTTCCGAATAGGCCTTCTGCCGCTGCCAGGCCACCCGGGCGATCGTCCGGATCGGGCGCAGGCCCTCCGGGAGGGAGAACTCCACCACCAAACGGGAATCTTTCGGAAGGATTTGAGTTCCGCTGATCCGGAGCCCGCCGGCCGAGATGTCCTTGGCCAGGGTACCGGAGAACTCTTTTGTGGGTTTTAAAAAGTTGCGGTATTTGACTTCCGCCGAACGGAAGAGGCGGGGATACACACGCCGCTCAACGCCAGGGTCTCTTACCTCGGTTTCCATTCCCATGGTGAGGGCTTCTTCTTCCGTACTGCAAAGCCAAATTGTCAATTCCAAGAACAAGTATACCGCTGGAAAAGGGAGCTGTCAAGTGGGTCTGTTTAAAATAATGTACGACTAATGATTCCCTGCCCCCAGGAAAAGCAAAAGCCCCTCCACCAGCCAGCGGAAACAGGTCGCCCCCGGCCCGGCGGCCGGCTCTGAGACCAGCCCCACCGCCACCGTGATCCCTCCCACCGCCACCAGGACGGCCGCCCAGGGAACCACCACCAGGTTGGTCCAAAGGGCCTGCGGAACCACCCGGTCAAAATGCCAGACCAGGACCGGGGCGGTCCCGAGCCAGGCGCCGGCCGAGACCGCCGCCGCAGAGCCGACCCAAGCGGCCCCCCGGGAAAACCGCCGGAAAAAGAGAGATTGCTCCGAGCCGGGCAGCCCCAGCGCCGGCAGCCGGCCGCTTCGACGCAATCCTTCCCGCAGCCGGCTCCAAACCCGCTTCCACCCGGTCACCAGAAGGGGAGCCACCCCGGCGATACCGGCGATCGCCGAAAAGGAGAGCTGGAAACCGGGGTCGGCCAGCGCCCGGGGATGGACCGTCAGGATCCCCCAGGCCGCCAATCCCAGGCCGTTCCAAACCGACGGCGCATCCCCCTGCAGACGGGCGGCGCAAAAGAGAAGGGCCATGACCGTCGCCCGGATCGTCGGGATCCTGGCCCCGGTCAGCAGACAGTAACCGATCAGGATCAGCGCCACCCCCCCGGTCCGCAGCGGAGGCGGCAGCCGCAGGAGAGCCAGCAAAAGGAAAAGGATCCCGCCGATCAAACCGACATGGAGTCCGCTGACCACCAGCACATGCAGGGTGCCGCTGCGGAGAAAGGCGGCCCGCGCCTCCGGCGGCACCCCTTCCTGTTCTCCCAGCAGCAAGGCATCGAAATAGGGAGCAGCCCGTCGTCCCAACAACGCCCGGGCCCGCTCCCGCAGCCGGCCCCGCAACCGTTCCATCCCCCGCCGAAGCCGGAGCCCGGCGGACGGGGAGCCCGGCAACGACAGCACCTCTCCCCGGTCAGCAACCGACAGCCGTCCGACGGCGCCGGCCCGCCAGAGCCAGGCCGCTTCGTCAAACCCGCCGGGACGGCCCTCGGGAGCGCCGGCCCGAAGCAGGCCGGAGAGCCGCAGCCGTTCTCCGATCAACGGAACCGGCCAAACGGCGGGCAACTCCAACCAGAGCCGGCCGCCGGCCGGCCGCCACCCCTCCCCTTCCCGGACCCGATCGACCGAGAACCAGCCGGCATACCGCCGGCCTCTTTCCCGCCATCGCAGCAGAGAGAGAACGGTCCCCTCCAGGGTGACCGGCTGAGCAGCCAGGGTAACCCGCAGGGAGAGATCCTCCGGCGGGGAACGCCGGTCCACCTCCGCCCGGGCGACACCGGTCCAGAAGGCCAACAACAGCAGGAAGAGATTGCCGGCCGCCGACCGCCGAAACCGGAGAGCGGCCCAGAAGAACCCGCCCCAAAGGGGAATCCATCCCCATCCGGGGCCCAACCCGATCCAAACCAGCGTGCTCCCGGCGGCAAAAGCGATCCCGGTCGTCAGCAGAGGCCGGTGAATCATCAATTGAGACGGGCGGAACCCCGCAGCCGGGCGATCCCCTTCCGGGAGAGCCCTTTCACCCGCTTTAGGTCGGACCAGGCGAGATAAAGCCCATTCTTCTCCCGGTCGGCCACGATCCGTTCGGCGCTTTTGGGACCGATCCCCGGCAGGGCGGTCAACTCGGCGGCTGAGGCCCGGTTCAGGGAGATCGGTTCGGATGGTTTGGCGGCGGGCGGCGCCGGAACGGACTTTCCCGCTCCGATCACCAACAGCCCCGCCCCATACAGCAGAAACAGGAAGAGAAGGGCCCGCCGCTCCGGCCCGGTGAAAAACCGTTCCCAAAAAGGGATCTTTGGTGGTTGATTCATGATTGAAATAATATCGCATAATCTGCAAACATGGGAGCAATAAAAAACACGGCCTTGTCAGACGACGAGGTTGATCAGGCGGCCGGGGACCTGGATCACTTTCTTGGGCTTCTTCCCCTCCAGCCACTTCTGGACCGCCGGATCGGCGAGGGCCTGCCGCTCCACCTGCTTCGGATCGGCGCCGGCCGGCACCGTCAGGCGGGAGCGGACCTTCCCGTTGACCTGCAGCACCAGGGTCACCTCCGATTCGGCGGTCAGCGCCGGATCGGCTTTCGGCCAGGGAACCCGGGTGAGCCCCCCCGAGTGCTCGAGCCGCTCCCAGAGTTCCTCCGACAGATGGGGAGCCAAAGGACCCAGCATCCGAACCGTCCGCTCCACCGACTCCCGGGCCGCCTGGCCGGAGGCGCCGGGAAGGAGCTTCTCCTGCCCGTTGCGCAGCTCCATCAGGGCGGCGATCGCGGTGTTGAACTTGAACGACTCCAGGTCGCCGGTCACCCGCTTGATCGTCCGGTGGGTCAGCTTGAGGAGCTCGGCGTCGGCGGCCGGATCGGCGGCCGGCGCTTTGGGGTCCGGCAGCTTTTCGAGCAGCCCCCAGACCCGGTTGAGAAAACGGGATATCCCCTCGATGCCGCTGTCGTTCCACTCCAAGGAGTCTTCGGGGGGGGCGGCGAACAGGATGAAGAGGCGCAGGGTATCGGCTCCGTAGGCGGCGATCACGCTGTCAGGGTCCACGACATTCCCCCTCGACTTGGACATCACCTCCCCGGCCTTCAGAACCATCCCCTGGGTCAGCAACCGGTCGAAGGGCTCCTCGATCTTCAGCAGCCCCAAATCCTTGAGGAACTTCGTGAAAAAGCGGGAGTAAAGGAGGTGCAGGATCGCGTGCTCGATCCCGCCGATGTACTGGTCGACCGGCATCCAGAAGGCGGCCTCCTTCGGATCGAAGGGCCCGTCGACGGCCTTCGGTGAACAGTACCGGAGGAAATACCAGGAGGAGTCGAAGAAGGTGGCCATCGTGTCGGTCTCCCGCCGGGCCGGCTGTTTGCACTTGGGGCAAGCGGCCCGGACGAAGGGCTCCACCTTGGCCAGCGGGGAACCCCCTTCGCCTGTGATCGGCGCCTTTTCCGGCAAAACGACCGGCAGCTGCTCGGCCGGCACCGGGACCACCCCGCAGGCGCCGCAATGGATCATCGGGATCGGCGTCCCCCAGTACCGCTGGCGGGAGATCAGCCAGTCCCGCAGCCGCCACTGCACGGTCCGCCGCCCCATTTTCTGCGCCTCCATCCAGGCGGCGATCTTCACCTTCCCTTCGCTGTTCGGCAGACCGTCGAATTGCCTGGAATTGACCTGCGTCCCCTCCCCCTCGTACGCCTCGGTCCAGGTCCCGCTGCCCCGGCGGGGCAAATCCGGCGGGGCGATCACCATCCGGACCGGCAGGCCGTGCGCCTGGGCGAAGAGGAAGTCCCGCTGGTCGTGGGCCGGCACCGCCATGATCGCGCCGGTGCCGTACCCCATCAGCACATAGTCGGCCGCCCAGATCGGGATTTTCTCCCCGTTGACCGGATTGACGGCGGTCAGCCCGGTGAAGACCCCTTCCTTCTTCTCCCCGGCGGCCAGCCGCTCCTGGGTCGAGGCCCGGGCCGCGCGCTCGGCAAAGACCCGCAGCTTCTCCCCTTCCGGCCGGCCGGCCAGCAGTTTGCTGACAAGCGGATGCTCGGGAGCGGCCACCACATAGGTGGCGCCGAAAATCGTGTCGGGCCGGGTCGTGAAGACCGTGAGGGTCTCCTTCGTCCCTTCGATCCGGAAATCGATTTCCACCCCCTCCGAGCGGCCGATCCAGTTTTGCTGCATCGTCCGAACCGGTTGGGGCCAGTGGGTCAGTTTTTCCAGATCATTCAAAAGCGGCTCGGCGTAGTCGGTGATCTTCAGGAACCACTGTTTGAGCTGCCGCAGCGCCACCGGCTGCTTGCAGCGCCAGCAGGCGCCGTCGATCACCTCCTCGTTGGCCAGCGTCGTCTCGCAGCCGGAACACCAGTTGACCGGGGCGGCCGCCTGAGTGGCCAGCCCCCGCTCGAACATCTTCAGGAAAATCCACTGGTTCCAGCGGTAGTAGTCGGGCAGGCAGGTGACCACCTCTCGATCCCAGTCGTAGGAGAGCCCCATCCGCTTGAGCTCCTTCCGCATCCAGTCGATGCAGCGCAGCGTCCACGCCTCAGGATCCACCCCCTGCTTGATCGCGGCATTCTCGGCCGGCTGGCCGAAGGCGTCGAACCCCATCGGATGGAGGACCGAAAAACCCTGGGCCCGCTTGAAACGGGCGGCGACATCCCCGATCGTATAATTCCGGACATGCCCCATGTGGATCCGGCCGGAGGGATAAGGAAACATCTCCAGCAGGTAGAACTTCGGGCCGCCGCCGGGAACGGCCCGGAAGGCGCAGGTCTCGTCCCATCGGGCCTGCCACTTGGATTCGATTTCCTGGAATGGATACGGCATCGTCGGAGAGACGATTCTAACAGGGTTCGGGCACGATTGACAATGCGATCAGGGTCCCGGTAAACTACCTACCCTCTGGGGCTGTAGCTCAGCTGGGAGAGCGCTTGCATGGCATGCAAGAGGTCAGGGGTTCGATCCCCCTCAGCTCCACCACCTTCCCTTCCCGGAACCTCCCCTTCCCCCCGAAAGTTGCGGCCGGCCTCCGGAAGCCGTAGAATGAAGTCGCGCTTCAAACGATTTTCGCCGAGGTGGCGGAACTGGCAGACGCGCGGGACTCAAAATCCCGTGGGGGCAACCCCGTGAGAGTTCAACCCTCTCCCTCGGCAGATCTTCAACGGTGAACCGGATTTCAGGAACAGGGGGCGCAAAGCATGGCGTTTGAATACAAGATCCTGCTGGTGGACGACGAGGTGGAGGCTCGCGAGGCGCTGGCGATGGGGCTGGAGGCCCGCGGCTTTGCGGTGCACCAGCTGGGCCGGGGAAACGAGGTGGTGGCGTCCGCCCGAAGCCTTTGGCCGTCCCTGATCATCCTGGATGTGGTGCTACCGGACCTGCCCGGAACCGAGGTGCTGAAACGCCTCCGAGAGGATCCCGTCACCCGAGGGATTCCCGCCCTGCTGCTGACCGCCAAGCCGGACATCGTCGCCCAGCAGATCCCGGGCTTCCGGGAGTCTTCCGACCGCTTCGTCGAGAAGCCGGGGCAGACCGAGGACATCCTGCGGACCGTTCGGGAGATGCTGACCGGCAAAAAACGGTAGCCTGCTAAAAATCTAATCCCAACTGGGCCGGTATCCCCCGCCCCATCGGGTGCTTGATCTCCTTCATCTCGGTGACTAGGTCGGCCGCCTCCACAATTTCCGGCGGAGCGTTGCGGCCGGTGAGGATCAGGTGGGTTTTGGGGGGTTTCTCCTTGATCAGCGCCAGGACATCGGCCAGTTCGATCAGCTTGAAGTCCATGTAGCCCAGCGCGTAAATCACCTCGTCCAGAATCACCAGGTCGTAGGTCCCCGACTGCATCCGCTCCCGGGCGATCCGGACCGCCGATTCCGCCGCGCTCACATGCTCGGCGAACGGCTTCTTATCCCCCATGATCTTGACGAATCCCCGACCCAACTGGAGCACCTCCAACTGCGGATGCAGGCGCTGAGCCAGCTCCAGCTCTCCGTAGACAACCGGCCAATCCCCCTTGAAGAACTGGATGATCAGCACCCGGCCGCCGTGGCCGAGGGTCCGCACCGCGGCCCCAAGGGCGGCGGAGGTTTTCCCTTTCCCGTTGCCGGTGTATACGACGACCAGTCCCTTGCGGACAGCCATCGCTCAGGATTCGGTGTAGAAGCCCATCCGCCGGTACTTCTCCATCCGGCCGGCGGTCAGTTCGGCGGGCGAGAGCCCTTCGAGGGCCTTGAGGTGTTTGAGGAGAATCGTCTTGAGGTTCATCGCGGTCTTCTTGGGGTCCCGATGGGCCCCCCCGATCGGTTCGGGGACCGCTTCGTCGATCAGCTTCAGTTTCAAGAGGTCCTTGGCGGTCAGCTTGAGGTTCGCCGCCGCGTCGGGGGCCTTCAGTCGGTCCTTCCAGAGGATCGCGGCGCACCCTTCGGGGGAGATCACCGAGTAGTAGGCGTTCTCGAGGACCAGCACCCGGTCCCCGACCCCGATTCCGAGCGCCCCGCCCGAGCCCCCTTCCCCGATGACTGTCACGATGACCGGCACCTTGAGCCGGGCCATTTCCCGGAGGTTCAGGGCGATCGCCTGGGCCTGGCCCCGTTCCTCGGCGCCGATGCCGGGATAGGCGCCCGGCGTATCCACGAAGGAGAGGATCGGCAGACGGAACTTCGAAGCCAGTTCCATCAGCCGCATCGCCTTGCGGTACCCTTCGGGATGGGCGGAGCCGAAGTTCCGGTACAGATTCTCCTTGGTATCCCGCCCCTTCTGATGCCCGACCACCATGACCCGGGTCCCTTCGAACCGGGCGAAGCCGCCGATCAGCGCCTTGTCATCGGAGAAGGCCCGGTCCCCGTGCAGTTCCACGAAGTCGGTCATCAGGGAGCCGATGTAATCCAATGTGTAGGGACGCTGCGGATGCCGAGCCATCTGGACCCGCTGCCAGGGGGTCAGGTTCTGGTAGACCTGCCGGCGGGCATGCTGAAGCTTCCGGGTCAGCTGGGTGATCTCGTCGTCAAGGTTGATCGACTGGGAGGCGGACCGTTTCTTCAGATTCTCGATCGCCTGCTCCATCTCGACGATCGGCCGCTCGAAGTCCAGCATGAATCCGGTCGCCATTGGACTATTCCACGATCGCCACGCGGGTGTCGGCGGGGAGCAAGGCGAACAGCTCCTCGACATCCGCGTTGGTCAACCGGACGCAGCCCCGGGTGACCGGCTTGCCGACCGAATCCGGATCGATCGTTCCATGGATCCCGTAGCCCGGCACGTCGAAGCCGAGCCACCGGCTCCCCAGCTGGTTGCGGGGATCCCCTGGCGGAATCACCCCCTCGGGGGAATACCAGGGGGGATCCACCAGCCGGGTCTTGATCCGGAACTCCCCGACCGGGGTGATCCCTCCCTCGCCGGTGGAGCAGCGGTAGACCTTCAGGACCTCTTCCCCATTCTTCAGGGTCAGGGTGTTCTGGGACTTGTCGACGAGGACATTGAAATCGGCCTTCGTGATCTTCAGCCGCTGGCCGACCTGGATTACATCGCCGGAGATGCCGTTGGCCGCCCGGAGCAGCTCGACCGTGGTGCCGTATTTCCGGGAGATGCCGTACAGGGTGTCCCCTCGCTTGATTTCATAGACGATCGAGTCGGGCGTCGCGGTCCCGGAGAAGAGCAATCGGATGTTCGCCTGTCCCAACCCGGCCTGGGCCTGGGCCGCCTGGCGCCCGTCGACCGCCGATTCAACCGCCTTTTCGTAGACCTCCCGCGCCTCCGTCCAATTCCCTTCGGCCCCGAGCCGTTCCCCCTGCTCCACGAGAGCTCGAGCCCCGCTGTCGCTCCCGCCCGCCGGCGACTCGGAGCGTGCGGCCGAACCGGAGCCCCGGCTCAAAAGGTGCCGACCGGCCCAGAGACCTCCAACGATCACGGCCACTCCCAGCGCGGCCGCCAGCCCGATCCGGATGCCGCGGTTCATCGCAGGCAGAAGAGGATCGCCATCCCGATCCCCAGCGCGGCTCCGGCAAAAACCTCCACCGGCGTGTGTCCGATCAGTTCAATCAAGCGATTCTCCCGCACCGTTCCCTTGGCATAGATGTCGTCCGCAATCTTGTTGAGGACCGCCGCCTGCCGGCCGGCGGCCCGGCGAACCCCCTGCGCGTCGAACATGATGATGATTGCGAAGGAAAGCGCCGTCGCGAAAATCACCGTGTCGAACCCCTCCAGCAATCCGGCGCCGGCGGCCAAAGCAGCCGCACCCGCCGCGTGGGCGGAAGGCATCCCCCCGGCCGAGACAAACCAGCGGAAATCAAACCGGCGCTTCCGCATGACCTGCAGAAGCACCTTGACCGTCTGGGCCGTTCCCCAGGAAGCGAAAGTGGCCCAGACCACGCTGTTCTGAAGAAGCTGCTGCAGAGGGGCGACCATTCAAGGGGCCATTCTACCCCCAAACCACCCCCCCGTCCAGCCGCCCGCCTTGACAAATCCCGCCCCCCAAACGGATACTATGCGGGAAACAATGTCGTTGCCGAGTCAAAGCGATGCCGGGCGCTAACCCCGGCAAACCGGCCCCGGCCGACCCGCAGGCCGACGACCAGGCCAACCGGCGGCAGGCCTATCGGGCCCGCCTCGCCTGCCCGATGGTCTATCAGGTCCTGCAAGAGGGCCGAGCCGCCGGCCCCCTGATCCACGCCCATACCATCAACATCTCCTCCAAGGGAATCCTGATGCGGACGACCCAGGCCCAGGAACTCAACGCGACGATCGAGGCGCAGATCAACCTGCCGGGTGTCCAGCCAGCTCTCTCAGCCACCGGCCGAATCGTCCGGGTCGAGGAGGAGGAAGAGGGGAAATGGTACTTGATCGGGGTCTCCTTCTCCCGGCTGGAGCCGGAATCCCATGTCACCTTCCTCAACCAGCTGGAGGTTCTGGCGATCACCGAACTGCTGAAAGAATTGATGCGGGCCGGCGGCTCCGACCTGCATTTGACGACCGGCCAGCCGCCGATCATCCGGCTCAAGGGGAAACTGACGCCGCTGAACCGGCCGGCTTTCCAGTCCCACCAGATCCGGGCTTCCCTATATAGCATCATGTCGGAGGAGAAGATTCAGACCTTCGAGAAAACGAAGGAATTGGACTTTGCCTATTCCCTGGCCCCCGAGAAACGGTTCCGATTCAACGTCCATTGGCAGCGGGGCCAGGTGGAGGCGGCGATCCGGGTGATCCCCGCCAAGATCCCCACCTGGGAGCAGCTCCATGTCCCGCCGGTCGTCCTGGACTGGTGCGACAAGGCCAACGGCCTGATCCTGGTGGTCGGACCGACCGGCTCCGGCAAGACGACCACGATCAACACCCTGATCCATGAGATCAACAAGAAACGGGACGCGATCATCATCTGTCTGGAGCGGCCGATCGAGTATGTCCACACCAACATCAAGTCGGTGATCAAACAGCGGGAGATCGGCTCCGACACCCTCTCCTTCGCCGAGGCGGTCAAACGCTCCCTGCGGCAGGACCCCGATGTGATCGTGGTCGGTGAGGTGGAGGACGCCGAGACCGCGCAGGTCGTTCTGGCCGCCGCCGAAACCGGAAACCTGGTCTTCGCCTCCTTCCACGCGACCAACACCATTCAGGCGGTCGACCGTTTCCTCAACATCTGCCCCGCCCAGATGCGGACGCAGGTCTCCTTCCAGCTGGCCAGCGTCCTGCAGGGGGTGCTGACCCAGCATCTGCTTCCGAAGGAGGAGGCGATGGGGGGCGGCATCGTGCTGGCGACCGAGGTCTTCGTCCCGAGCGAGGGGGGCAAGAGCCACATCCGCAACGGCACCCTCTCGCAGCTCTACTCCGCGATTGAAACCGGCGGCAGCTACGGCATGCACACGCTGGAGAGTTCGATCAAGAAGTTGGTGCAGCAAGGAATCGTCTCGGAAGAGACCGCGCAGGCGCACCTGGCGCTGGCGACGCAGCGGGTCTAAGACGAAGACAGTTTTCGGCGGAGTTCCTTAAGCGCGGCGTCCGCTTCCGCGGCGACACCGACCCGTTCCCGCTCCCCGATCGGCACCGGCGCCGTCAGCGGCACCCAGGACTTGCAGCCGGCGTACGCCGGATCGACCGGATGAAGCGCCGGCCGCCCCAAACGGAACAACCGCAGCCCCACGACCAGAGTCGGCGCCTGCGGGCGGTAAGCCATCCTTTTGACGAAAAACTCCGGCGTCCAGACATGGAACCGCTCCAACCCCACCAGCGCCTCCGGGCGTCGGACCTCGGCGACGAAGGCCGTCTCACCGAACAGCCCGAGGGTCACCCGGTTCGGATCGGCCGGACCTGACAGTTCCCTTTCAAACAATTGACGAAATTCAGGCCGGATCATCTCCGCCTGTTGATGCTCGAAGGTGGGATAGAACAGGAAGGCGGACTGCTCGAGACGAAACGCGCCCCGGTCGTCCCGAATCCCCCCCTTGCGAAGGAGAAAAATCTGACGCCCGGTTGCGAGCGCCTCGACGATGACCGCCCATTCCTTGAGCGCGATCGAACCGGTTTCCATGACCGGCGCATTATACACCCTTTTATACTCAAACCTGGCTTTGACGGTTTCTTATCTATCTTTTTGAAGCGGCTTGACAAGCCCCACCCCTTGCGGTAAATTCCAATCTGCCCCCAAGATCTTGTGGGCGGAGGAGGAACAGGAAAATAGCGGTCTGAGCGCTTTGTCTGCTTGAAAGACAAGCCGACGAAGTTCTCAAGGCCGAAGCGGAATGAGGCTTCATTTCCTCTCAACTCCCCGTAGAGGAGCCGTTCCCTCCCTCGCAGGAATCCCACAGGGCAGACAATCAGTCTATTTCCTGAAACCGCGTTGAGTCACGGCGCGAGCAAGGGGGGAGTTTCCCTCTTTTCCGCCAGAAAAGGAGTTCCGAAACAATGAAGAACGCCCCGTCGCCCACCGTTGGAGGAACCGAAAGCCAGGCCGCCGTTTCCGCCTCCGGAGCGGGCCTGAAGATGCCCCGCACTTTCACCACCGAAGGGAGCGACCCCTACCAGGAAATCACCTGGGAACTTCGGGCGGCTTTGATCGGCAATGAAAAAGGACATATTGTCTTCGAACAAAAGGATGTGGAGATCCCCAGCACTTGGTCCCAGACCGCGACCAATGTGGTGGTCTCCAAATACTTCCGGGGGCCGTTGGGAACCCCCCAGCGGGAGCGATCGGTCAAGCAGCTGATCGGCCGGGTCGCCGACACGATCGCTGGGTGGGGGCTCAAGGACCGCTACTTTGCCGATGAAGCGGCTGCCGAAGTCTTCCGGCTGGAGTTGACCAAGATCCTCCTTTCCCAGCGGGCCGCCTTCAATTCCCCGGTCTGGTTCAACGTCGGGATTGAGGCCAAACCGCAGTGCTCCGCCTGCTTCATCCTCTCGATCGAGGACACGATGGAGGCGATCCTGGACTGGTACCGGGTGGAAGGGATGATCTTCAAGTACGGCTCCGGCTCCGGTATTAACCTGTCGGCGATCCGCTCCGAGAAGGAACAACTGGCCGGCGGCGGGACCGCCTCCGGACCGGTCTCCTTCATGCGGGCGGCCGATGCTTCCGCGGGAGTCATCAAGTCGGGCGGCAAGACCCGCCGGGCCGCGAAGATGGTGGTCCTCAACGCCGACCACCCCGATGTCGAGAAATTCATCCGCTGCAAGTGGCAGGAGGAGGAAAAGGCCTGGAAGCTGGTGGATGCCGGCTACGACGCTTCGATCGACGGTGAGGCATACGGTTCGGTTTTCTTTCAGAACGCGAACAACTCAGTCCGGGCGACCGACGATTTCATGCAGGCGGCCCTCGACGACAAACCGTGGGAGCTCAAGGCGGTCAAGGGAGGCCGGTCGATGAAGACCGTCCCCGCCCGGGATCTGCTGCGGCTGATCGCCGAAGCCACCTGGCATTGCGGGGACCCCGGGATGCAGTTCGACACGACGATCAACCGGTGGCACACCTGCCCCGAAACCGGACGGATCAACGCCAGCAACCCCTGCAGCGAGTACATGCACCTGGACGACTCCGCCTGCAACCTGGCCAGCCTCAACCTGATGAAGTTCGTGGACGAGAAGGGTCATTTCCTCGTGGAGGATTTCCTGGCGGCGGTCCGGACCCTGACGATCGCGATGGATATCATCGTGGACAATTCTTCCTACCCGATCCAGAAGATCGAGAAGAACGCCAAGGCGTTCCGGGAGCTGGGGTTGGGCTACGCGAACCTGGGGGCGCTGCTGATGTCGCTGAGCCTCCCCTACGACTCGGACGGCGGCCGGGCCTACGCGGCCACGATCACCGCGCTCCTCTGCGGCGAGGCGTACCGGACTTCCGCCGAAATCTCCTCGGTCAGGGGCCCCTACGCCGGCTTCCCCAAGAACCGGGAGCCGCAGCTCAATGTCATCCGGATGCACCGGGACGCGCTGGTCCAAGTGGACGACCGGCTGGTCCCCAAGCCGATGTTCTCGGCCGCCGCCCGGGTCTGGGACGAAGCGCTGCGCCAGGGGACCGAGCACGGCGTTCGCAATTCCCAGGTCACGGTTTTGGCTCCAACCGGAACGATCGGCTTCATGATGGACTGCGATACGACCGGGGTGGAACCGGACATCGCGCTGATCAAATACAAGAAGCTGGTCGGCGGCGGGATGATCAAGATCGTCAACAACACCGTCCCCAGGGCCCTCAAGAAGCTCGGTTACACCGACACCCAGGTCAAGGCAATCTGCGACTTCCTGAACAAGGAGGAGACGATCGAGGGGGCGCCGGAACTGAAGCCGGAGCACCTGCCGGTCTTCGACTGCGCCTTCAAGGCGGTCAAAGGAACCCGGTCAATCCACCACATGGGCCACATCCGGATGATGGGGGCGGTCCAACCCTTCATCAGCGGAGCGATCTCCAAGACGGTCAATGTGCCGACCGAGACCTCGGTCGAGGAAATCATGGACGCCTACAGCCAGGCCTGGAAGGAGGGGGTCAAGGCGATTGCGATCTACCGGGACGGTTCCAAGCGGGTCCAACCCCTCTCCACCGGCGACAAGAAGGAGAAGAAGGCCGAGGAGACAGCGCCGGCGACCGGCAAACGGCCCCGCCGGATGTACCTGCCGGACGAGCGGCAGGCGATGACCCACAAGTTCTCGATCGCCGGCCACGACGGGTATGTGACCGTCGGCCTGTACGAGAACGGCAAGCCGGGGGAGATCTTCATCGTGATGTCGAAGGAGGGGACGGTCATCTCCGGCCTGCTGGACGCCTTCGCGACCGGGATCTCCCTGGCCCTGCAGTACGGCGTGCCGCTGGAGGCGCTGGTCAAGAAGTTCAGCCACATGCGGTTCGAGCCGGCCGGCATCACCTCCAACCCGCAGATCCGGTTCGCCCAGTCGATCCTCGATTATGTGTTCCGGTGGTTGGCGCTGAAGTTCCTGCCGCAGGAGAACCAGCCCAAGCCGGAGCCGACCGTGACCGATCTGGCCGCCCGGCAGGCGGATGTGCCCCGCTCCAACAAGACGGTCCAGGAAGCCGGCGGGCCGGCCGAACCGCGGGAGCATACCTTTCAGGGCCAGGTGGACGCCCCGACCTGCACCGACTGCGGTTCGATGATGGTCCGCTCGGGCAACTGCTACAAATGCTTTAACTGCGGTTCCACCTCCGGCTGTTCATGACCTCAAAATTTGGCCGCTCCCGGTAACGGGGGCGGTCTTTGGTGAGCGGGGGAGCGACCCGTTCTTCCGCCGAAGGTTGGCGGAGGGTCACCAAGTCAGGCGCGCGGGGGGAAATTTTCCCCTGCGCGTTCTGTTTCCGCGCCAACTGAAAAGTTATCAACAGCCGGGGACTGTCCCTGACTGTTGAGAACTTCCGAACGGGAGGCATCCATGAATCGTTGGGTTCTTTTTATTTTCACGGCCGGGCTGGGAATGCTTCCCGCGGCCGCTGACGCACAACCAGGAGGACATCCCATGGCAACTTTAGAAACCTCGGAAGGCCGGATTGAAATCGAACTGTACGCCAATGAAGCCCCAAAGACGACGACCAACTTCCTCAAGCTGGCCAAGGAGGGATTTTACGACGGGGTGATCTTCCACCGGGTGATCCCCGGCTTCATGGTCCAGACCGGCGACCCGACCGGGACCGGCCGGGGGGGACCCGGCTACACGATCCCCGACGAGTTTTCAAAGGAGCTGCGGCACGATCAGCCGGGGCTCCTCTCGATGGCCAACACCGGAAGACCCGACACCGGCGGCTCCCAGTTTTTCATTACGGTCGCCCCGACGCCGTGGCTGGACGGCAAGCATGCAATCTTTGGTCGGGTCACACAGGGGATGGAGGTCGTCAAAAAGATCGTCAACTCCCCGCGGGACGGAAACGACCGGCCGAAGAACCCGCCGGCGATTCAGCGGGTCACGATCGCGATCGGGTCCTGAAGCGGAATCACCCGGGTCTCCCGGTCCAGGACGAGCCGGCGGGGATGTTCCGGAACCTGCAGGGAAACCGGCTTGCCCCTGAGAACGGCGTTCTCGATCCGGAAGCTTTGGGCCGCCCTGAATTCCTGAACCCCCTGCCCTTCGGCCCGAAAGAAACCGGATTCGTCGGCAATCAGGCAGAAACGGACGCCGGCATCGGATCCGCATCGGATCACCCGGGCCGCGAAAGTCACCCGGCTGCCGGTCGGCATCTTGGCAAGTCCACCAATCGGAGCAACCGCAATCGGTTCGGTCACCCCTTTATTCTATCAGAAGCGGTTCGATGCGCCGCCGGGAACCTTGTGGGGCTCCAGCCCCTGCCGGATCGCCCGAATCAGCCGCCCGACGCTGTACGGCTTGGCCAACACCTGGACCATCGGGTCGAAGGAGAACTCCCCGCCGTGCTTGGCCCGGGCCATGATCTCCAACTGGGTCCGGCCCGCCCGGCCCTCCCCGCACAAGCCCGTCATAAAGATGACCGGCGTGGCGCGGGTCAGCGGATTGTCCCGGATCAACCGATAGACTTCAAAACCATCCATCCCCTCCAGAACGATGTCCAGGATGACGAGGTCCGGCCGCTCTCGTTCCGTCTGCCGGACCGCTTCCTTCCCATCGGCCGCCTGTAGAACGGAGAACGCTTCCTTCGCCAACAGCTGCGCCAACAGGGTCCGCAGCCCCGGCTCGTCATCCACGATCAGGATCTTCTTGGCCTCTGACATCAATTCCTCCTGGCAGGTGA
>PCVW01000060.1:0-24792 GCA_002787095.1 Candidatus Omnitrophica bacterium CG11_big_fil_rev_8_21_14_0_20_64_10
CCGTGCGCCCCTTCCTCGATGTATTTCTTGGCGTTGTCCCAGGCGCCGCCGGCATTGGCCATCATGACCGCCAGGACGAATCCGGAAACGAGCGATCCGGCCAGAAGCCCCATGACCGCCTCCGGCCCCATCAGGACCCCAACCCCGACCGGCACCCCGATCGCCATCAGGGAGGGAGCGATCATCTCCCGCTGGGCCGCCTGGGTCACGATTGAGACGCAGCGGGCGTGATCCGCCTGCGCCTCGCCGGCCAAAAGCCCCTTGATCTCCCGGAACTGGCGGCGGACCTCCTCCACCACCTTGCCGGCCGCCCGGCCGACCGCCTCCATCGTCAGGGCGCAGAAGAGATACGGCAGGGCCGCCCCGAGGAAAAGCCCGATCAGGACCTTGGGGTTCATCATCGAAACCTCCATCGGGGCCCCCAGCGTCAACACCCGCTCCCGGTAGGAGACCAACAGAGCCATCGCCGTCAGCGCCGCCGCGGCGATCGCCATCCCCTTGCCGGTCGCCGCCGTCGTGTTGCCGAGGGCATCCAGGGCGTCGGTCCGCTGCCGAACCTCAGGCGGCTGGCCGGTCATTTGGGCGTTGCCGCCGGCGTTGTCGGCCACCGGCCCGTAGGCGTCGGTCGCCAGCGTGATCCCCAGCGTCGAAAGGAGTCCCACCGCCGCCACGCCGACGCCGTACAGCCCCATCCCGAACTGCGACGCCCCGCCGGCTGCGTAGAAGCTGACGCCGATCGCCGCGGCCACCAGCAGCACCGGCACAATCGAGGAAAGCATCCCGAGCGAAACCCCGCCGATGATGATTGTTGCCGGCCCGGTCAGGGCCGTCTCGGCCAGTTTCCGGGTCGGGCGGTAGCCGGCCGAGGTGTAATACTCGGTCCCGAAACCGATCAACAGGCCGCAGACCAGTCCGGCCAACACCGCGATGTAGACCCCGGTGAATTCCGGTCCCAGCATCCCCCGGACGCAGAACCAGGCTCCGATCGCGATCAGGGCCGCGCTCCCAAAGACTCCCCGCCGCAGGGCGGCCAGCAGCACCGACTGCTCGGTCTCCTCGCCGCACCGGACCAGGAAGACCCCGACCACCGAGGCCAGGATCCCGACCGCCGCCAGCAGCAGCGGAAAGAGGATCCCGCTGACCCCCAGCCCGGCGGCCAGCCCCAGCGTCATCGCCGCCACGATGGAGGCGACATACGACTCGAAGAGGTCCGCCCCCATGCCGGCCACATCCCCGACATTGTCCCCGACATTGTCGGCGATCGTGGCCGGATTCCGGGGATCATCCTCGGGGATTCCCGCCTCCACCTTGCCGACCAGATCGGCCCCGACATCGGCCGCCTTCGTGAAGATGCCTCCACCGATCCGGGCGAACAGCGCCACGGTCGAGGCCCCCATCGCCGAGCAGAGCATCGTCGAGGTCACCGCCTGCTCCAGGGTCATGCCGGCCGGCGCCGGGTGGCTGCCGTACCAATCCGTCAGGAACTGGTACCAGTTGGCCAGGTCCATCAGCGCCAGCCCAACGACCGTCAGCCCCATGACCGCGCCGGCCGAGAAGGCCAGCCGCAGGCCCCGATTCAGGCTCTCGGCCGCGGCCGCCGCCGTCCGATTGGAGGCCCGGGTGGCGATCGACATGCCGAGGAAGCCGGCCAGCGCCGACCAGAAACCGCCGCTTAAAAGGGCGAACGGCACGAAGGTGGGCAGGAGCTTGAGATAGACCAACCCCCCCAGCACCGCCAGCAGGAGGACAAAGACGATCCCGATCACCCGATACTGCTGCTTGAGATAGGCGATCGCGCCGGCCCGCACATGAGCGGCGATCTCCTTCATCGCAGCGGTCCCTTCCGAAGCGCTCAGGATCCTCCGGGCGAAGAAAAAGGCCGTCATCAGCGCCGTCGCCGCCGCCGCGCGGGCGATCCAGACAATCTCGATCGGTTGAAAGCTCATTTCCCCTCGTTTCCTCTCTCAATGTGAAAGGCCTGGTCCCGCTTGGAACCGACCGAAACCGTTGAAATCTTGGCCTCCAAAAGGGCCTCCAGCCGCTTCAAATACCGCCGGGCCGCCTCCGGCAGATCCTCCAGCCGGGCGGCGGTGGAGGTGTCCCGCAGCCAGCCCGGATGCTCCTCATAGATCGGGGTCAGGTGGCCCCACGCCTCGACCGTCGCCGGCGGGGACTCCAGCAGTTTCCCGTCCAGCCGGTATCCGGTGCAGATCCGGATGGTCTTCAGCTCATCCAACACATCCAGCTTCGTGACCGCGATGTCGGTGATCCCATTGACCTGAATCGCGTGGCGGACCAGCATCGCGTCGAACCACCCGCACCGCCGGGGACGGGCGGTCGTCGCCCCGAACTCCTTCCCCTTGGTTCGGATCGTCTCCATCAGCTCCGAATCGAACTCCGTCGGGAAGGGCCCCTCCCCGACCCGGGTCGTGTAGGCCTTGACGACCCCGATCACCCGGTTGATGTGGGCCGGCCCCACCCCGGTCCCGGCGCAGGCGCCGCCGGCGGTCGCGCTCGAAGAGGTCACGAACGGGTAGGTGCCGTGATCCAGATCGAGCCAGGTCCCCTGCGCCCCCTCGAAGAGGAGGGACTTGCCCTCCCGCACCCACCGGTTGAGCATCGCCGGAGTGGCCGCGACAAAGGGCTTGAGGCGCTTCGCGAAACCGGTGTAATCGGCCAGGATTTTTTCGAAATCCACGCCGTCGGCCCCGTACACCTTGCGGAAGATCAGGTTCTTCTCCTCGACATTTTGCTTGAGCCTCAATCGAAAGCTCCCGGGCTCCAGCAGATCGGCGATCCGCAGACCGGTCCGGGCCGCCTTGTCCATATAGCAGGGGCCGATCCCCCGGCCGGTCGTCCCGATCTTGCCGGCCCCGACCTGCGCCTCCTTCAACTTGTCGAGGTGCTTGTGGTACGGAAAGATCAGGTGGGCCTGGTCGCTGATCCAGAGCCGCCCGGCCACGGTCACTCCCCGGGCGGCCAGCCGGTCGATCTCCTCCAGGAAAACCGCCGGATCCACGACCACCCCGTTGCCGATCACGCAGACCGTGCGTTCATGCAGGATGCCGGAGGGAATCAAATGGAGGATGAACTGTTCCTCCCCGACGACCACCGTGTGGCCGGCGTTGTTGCCCCCCTGAAAGCGGATCACGACATCGGCCGATTCGGCCAGCATGTCGATCACCTTTCCCTTCCCTTCGTCGCCCCACTGGGCGCCGACCACCACGGTATTTGACATCAGAACTTGATGAGCCGCGCGTCCAGAACATGGGGGAGCTTCCGGATCTTCGCGAGAAGCTCCTTCGGCACCGGCTGGTCCACATTGAAGGCCATCAGCGCCTGCCCGCCCGGGCGATTGCGCCCGAAGTTCATCCAGCCGATGTTGATCCCGTGGTCCCCGAGGATCGTGCCGAACTGGCCGACCATCCCGGGTTTGTCATCGTTGCGGACCACCAGCATCCAGCCATCGGGGATCGCCTCAACCCGGATGTCGTCAATCTGGACGATCCGGGGATCGGAACGGGTGAAAAGAGTCCCCTGCAGCTGGGCCTCCTGCCCGTCGGCCTTGACGGTCGCGACGATCAGGTTGGCAAAATCCTCCGCCTCGGCCGATTTCGATTCAATGACCTTGATCCCCCGCTCCTTGGCGATCACCGCGGCGTTGACATAATTGACCGTCTCCTGCAGAACCGGGGTCAGAAGCCCTTTGAGGAAGGCCAGCGTCACGGTCGCTAAGTCCAGCTTGACCAACTCCCCGATGTACCGGACCCGGACCTCCCGCATCGGCCCGTTCAGCATCTGGGCCTGCAGCGCCCCCATCCGCTCCGCGAGCTTCAGGTACGGCTCCACCAGCTTCAGGGCCTCCGGATCGATGCTCGGGATGTTGACCGCGTTGCGGACGCCGCGCCCGAGCAGGTAATCCCGGACCGACATCGCGATCTCGGTCGCGACATTCAGCTGGGCCTCCTTCGTGGAAGCCCCCAGGTGCGGTGTGGAGACCACCTGCGGCAGATCCACGAGCCGCCGGTCCTTCGGGGGCTCCTCGACGAAGACATCCAGGGCTGCCCCGGCCACATGGCCCGACTCAATCGCGTCGGCCAGCGCCTTCTCCTCCACGATTCCCCCGCGCGCGCAGTTGACGATCCGGACCCCCTTCTTCATCCGAGCCAACTCCTTGGCGCCGATCAGGCCGCGGGTCGCCTCGGTCATCGGGGTGTGGATCGTGATGATATCGGCCTTCTCGAAAATCTCATTGAGATCGGCGACCGGATGGGCGTCCAGTTCCCGCGCCTTATCGGCCGTCAGATACGGATCGAAGACCATCAGCCGCATCCCGAACCCGAGCGCCCGGCGGGCCACCTCGGAACCGACCCGGCCGAGCCCCACGATCCCGAGCGTCTTGCCGTACAGCTCGACGCCGGTGAACGAGGAGCGCTTCCACTCCCCCTTTCGCAGTGAGGCGTTGGCTTGCGGGATGTTCCGGACGAGCGACAAGATCATCGACATCGTGTGCTCCGCCGTTGAGATCGTGTTGCCGCCGGCGGCGTTCATCACGATCACCCCCCGCTTGGAGGCGGCCTCGACATCGATGTTGTCGAGCCCCGCCCCCGCCCGGCCGATTACCTTCAGTTTCCCGGCCGATTCCAGAATCTCCCGGGTCACCTGGGTGCCGGAGCGGACCAGGAGGCCGTCGTAGCCGCCGATCACCTTCCGGATCTCCTCGGCCTTCAGATCGGTTTTCACATCCACGGTGACCCCTTTTTCCTGCCGCAGCAGCCGCACCCCCTCGTCGGAGAGGGGATCGGTGATCAGGATGCGGATTGGATCAGCCATGGCGGACCGCCTCCGACGCCGTTTTCAACTCCTCGGCCAGCGCCGTCAGCGCCGTGTCGATGTGGGCCCGGGTGACCGCCCCCATCGAAGCAATCCGGAAGATCTTGCCGGTCAGCTCCCCCTGCCCGCCGGCCAGAAAGATCCCGCGGGCGCGAAGCCGCTTGAGGACCCCCTTGCCATCCACCCCCTCCGGAACCCGGATCGAGGTCACCGCGGAACTGGCGTGCGGACCGTCCACGAAAAGGGTCCATCCCAGTTTCTTGACCTGCTGCCGGGTGTAGGCGGCGTCCGCCTGGTGCCGCCGGCAGGATTCGGCCACCCCCTCGGCGAGGATCGTCTTGAGCGCCTCCCGGAGCCCCACGATCAGCGAGATCGCCGGGGTGAAGGGGGTATCGGTTTTCTCCCAGGCCTTGCGGGCCCGCTTGAGGGAGAAGTAGTAGCCGGAGGTCTTGGAGCGGGCGACCGCCTCCCAGGCCCGGGGACTCAAGGCGGCGAAGGCCAATCCCGGCGGAAGCATCAACCCCTTCTGGGAGCCGCAGACCACCGCGTCCACCCCCCAGGCATCCATCTGAAGCTCATCGGCTCCAAGCCCGCTGATCGCGTCCACGACCAGCAAGGGACCCGCCTTGCCGATCGCCTCCCGGATCTCCCGGATCGGGAAGAGGACCCCGGTGGAGGTTTCGCAGAGGGTCGTCAAGACCGCCCGGACATCGGCATGCGCCTTGAGCAGAGCGGTCAATTGACCCAAATCCAGCGGCTCCCCCCACGGCACATCCAACGGGACAACCTGAATCCCGTAAGCCTGACAAATCTCGGCCCAGCGCTCCCCGAATTTCCCGCCCCGGATCACCAGGGCCTTCTCCCCCGGGGACAACAGACCGGTCACCGCCGCCTCCATCGCGCCGGTGCCGGAGCTGGTGAGGATCAGCGCTTCCTCCCGGGTCCCAAACAGCTGCTTGAGGTCCTGCCCGACCTCTTTCAGCACCGCCTGGAACTCCGGAGTGCGGTGGTGCACCATCGGGCGGCCCAGCGCCTCCCGAACCGTCTCCGGCACGAGGGTCGGGCCGGGGGTCAACAACAGGGGTTCACGCGTCATCCAACCGGTCCTTTCAGATCTGCTTCGACGAAACAATCACCTCATCCACAAGTCCGTAGGTCTGGGCTTCCTCGCCCGACAGAAAATGATCCCGGTCGGTGTCCTGCTCCACCTGCTTGAGATCCCGGCCGGTGTGGTACACCAGAATCTGGTTGAGCCGCTCCTTGAGCCGCAGGATCTCGGCGGCCTGGATCGAGATGTCGGACGCCGAGCCCTGCGCGCCGCCCCACGGCTGGTGGATCATGATCCTGGAGTTCGGCAGGGCGTAGCGCTTTCCCTTGGTCCCGGCGCACAGCAGCAGCGCCCCCATCGAGGCGGCCTGCCCCATGCAGTAGGTCGCGACATCCGGCTTGACGAACTGCATCGTGTCGTAGATCGCCAGCCCCGCGGTCACATGCCCGCCGGGGGAGTTGATGTAGACATTGATGTCCTTCTTCGGGTCCTCCATCTGAAGGAACAGCAGCTGAGCGATCACCAGGTTGGCCACCAGGTCGTCGATGCCCGACCCGATAAAGATGATCCGGTCCTTGAGCAGGCGGGAATAGATGTCGTACGCCCGCTCCCCCCGCCCGCTCTGCTCCACCACGATGGGGACCAACTGGCTGCGCTCTCGCATCTTCACTTCTCCTTGATCTGTGCCGATGTGATCAGAAAATCCATGACCTTTCCACGGGTGATGCTCCACCTGAGATCCTCCTCCAGTTGCCGGGCCTTCAGGTCCTGCCGGACCTGATCGGCGCCGATGCCCATCTGGGCGGCGAGCCCTTCGACCCGGGCGTCCAATTCCGCGGCGGTCGCCTGCAGATTCTCCAGCTCGGCGATGCGGCGAAGCCCGAAATAGAGCTTCACCTGCTTGAGGGCCGACAGTTTCGCCTGATCGGCCAACGCCTGGGCCTGCGACTCCACCTCCGCCTGCGGGGTTCCCTGCCGCATCAGCTCCCCAGCCCGCTCCTCCAAATTCCGGCGGGCGTGGGCCGCCACCAGTGACGGCGGCACCTCGAAGGTCCAGCGCTCCAAAAGCTGCTCGGCCGCCTCCCGCTCCAGGCGGCGGCGCCCCTCCTGTTCGGCCTGGGCAGTCAGGTCCTTCCGGACCTGGTCCCGCAGCGCCTGAAGCGATTCGAACTTCCCGAGCCCCTTGGCGAAGGCGTCGTCGAGCGCCGGCAGGACTTTCGTCTTGATCTCCTTGAGCGTCACCCGCGCCTCAGCGCCCGGTTTGGGGCCGGTCACCGACCGGGTCTCCTCGACGGTCATTCCGACCAGCTGCTTGAGGAACCCTTCCCGGTCCCGCTCCAGATCGAGCAGGACCATTTGCTCGGTCGGTTTCTTGCCGGCTCCCTTCTCCGTCAGTTCGACCCGGAGAAAATCACCGGCCGCCGCCGGACGGGCTTCGGCCGCCGGCTTGAGGACCGCCTGGGACTCCCGAATCCGTTCCAGCGTTTCCTCCACCTGCTTCTCGGAGATCTCCGGAAGGGCCCGGGTCAACTTCAATCCCTTGTAGCGGCCGGTCGGGACCTCTGGGGCAATCTCCAGTTTCGCGACATAGGTCATCGGCGCATCCGCTTCCAGCTTGACCTCCCCGATCCGGGGGTCGCCGATCAGCTTCAGATCGGCATGGCTCTTGAGCGCCTCGGTCAGCGACCGGCTGACCAGCGAGCGGAGCACCTCCTCCCGAGCCCGGCCGCCGTGATGGCGCTCCAGGAGGTCCCGGGGAGCGTTCCCCTTCCGGAAACCGGGGACCGGCGCCGACTGCTTGATCCGCTCGAAGACCGCGTCGAATTCGGCCCGCACCTCCCCCGTCGGAACTTCCACCCACAGCTCCTTCTGGCAGGGGGAAACCGCCTTGAGCTTGATCTTGGTCATCGGCCCGGCTACTCCGCGTGGGCCGCCCGCCGCCGGGCGCTCTGGACCCGCTTCGCCTCCCGGCGGCTCAGCTGGGTCTTGAGCTTCGCGCAGGCCTCCTCCACCACCGTCAGCAGATCCGCCTTCCGGCTGACCTTGCTGACCAGATTGAACCCCTTCGCGTAGAGGATCAACTCGGCGGTGGCCATGTACTTCTGGACCTCCACAATCAAATGGGTGCTGACGATCTTGTGGCCGAAGCGGTCCAACTTCAGGATCTTCGATTCGGCCAGCTCCCGGACCGCCTCCGGAAGCTTCGTCTTGTGCCGCGTGGTGATCGTGATCTGCATAGTTCCCTTCTCCCTCACATCTGAAATTTCGGGCCCAGGTAAACCTCCCGGGCCTTCGGATCCCGGATCAGCGTCTCCGCTCCTCCGGCGATCAACACCTGTCCTCCCGCCATCAGGTAGGCCCGGTCGGTGATCGACAGGGTCTCCCGAACATTGTGGTCCGTCAGGAGGATCCCCATCCCCCGGCGGGCCAATCCCCGAATGATCTCCTGACACTCCGCCACGGCGATCGGGTCGATCCCGCTGAACGGTTCATCCAACAGGAGAAAAGCCGGCCGGGTCGTGAGCGCCCGGGTGATTTCCAACCGCCGCCGCTCCCCGCCCGAGAGCGTGTCGGCGCGGGAACGGGCCAGCGGCCGCAGTCCCAACTCATCCAGCAGCGACTCCAACCGCCGCCGCCGCTCCATCCGGCTCAACCCCAGGGTCTCCAGGATCGCCAGAATGTTCTGCTCAACCGTCAGCCGCCGGAAGACCGACGGCTCCTGCGCGAGGTACCCGATGCCGGCCCGGGCCCGCCGGTGCATCGGCAGGCGGGTGATCGCCCGGGAACCGAACCGGATTTCCCCTTCGTCGGGGGGGATCAATCCCACGACCATGTAGAAGGTCGTCGTCTTGCCGGCGCCGTTGGGCCCCAGCAGGCCGACGATCTCCCCCCGGCGGACATCCATCGCGACCCGATCCACCACCCAGCGGCCGCCGTAATTCTTCCGGACGCCGCGCACCTCCAGGACGGCCTCGTTGCCGTCCGGGGTCACGACCGAAATTCCTCGGCCGCGGTCTCCACTTTCGGATGCCCCACCAACGCCATCCGTCCTTCCCGCTGCCAATAGTGAGCGCGGTGGGCGTAAGCGGTCTGCTCGCCGCGGTCGATCCGGACATGGCCCCAGAAGGTGGCATGCTCCATCTCGTGCGTTTCCGGATGGATGTCCACATCCAACCGGTCCGAGCGGATCATCCCCTTGGCCTCCTTGACGAGGACATTGTTCCAGAAGCGGATCTTCATCCGCTCAGTGTCCACCTCCATCGGCCCGTCGCAGGTCACGACGGTCGGCCCCTTCTCGCCGGAGAGGGTCACCTGCACCTCCCGCTCCAACCGCATCCGGTTCCGGTTCGGATAGCCCGAGCCGCCGACCCCGATCACCACCATCCCCTCCCGGGTGATGGTGATCGGCGCTTCGGTGGAAATCTGCTCGGAGTCGGCCATCCAGTCCAGCGACTCGGTGACGAGGCGGGTCCCGTCGGAGGTGATGATCACGACATGTCCGTCGAGTTCCACATCCTGCGTCTCTCGAACCAATTTTCCATGATCGGCGGTCAAATCCACCTGCGTCCTCCCGTAACTGGTCGCGGCCACCGGCGAGAGTTCGACGACATCGGCGGCCAAGTCGGCGGTGTCTCCCCGAACCTCCCACTTCTTCCGTCCCTGTTCCCCGTGTCCGGTCAGAGTCACGGTGGAAATCACATCGGCGTCGGGAGCGGTCAAAGGAAGCTCCCCCTCCGACGACACCCCGGCCGCCGAATGGGTCTCCGGAGCGGCGACGGTCGGCTGCGAAACCTCCCGGCCGCAGCCGGTGGTCCCAATCAAGCAGACGACCGCCAAGACCAGGAGTGACAACGCGCCGATATTCATGACGATACCCAGGGGAGACAAGTGTGGCAAGTCCTTGTCACACAAAAATTTATAAAACCATGATCCGCCGATTCACATTACCCGAAGGGTTCATTATATTAGAGGAAGGGGAAAAGTCAATCCAGGAACGGCTCGCGCGGCCAACCCTGAACGAAAGAGGGTTTGGGAAGGCCGGGAGGAGGCTCAGGCGGCGCCGGAAAATCAGAACGGATCCGGGAAACAGCCATCAACCATTTGATCGAGACATCCACCGACGGCTGACCGGCCTGGGAAACCATTCGGAGGCGGGAAAGCCGCATCCCGGTTGTCAGCCCCAGTGCCTCCATCTGCGTGAAGAGCCCGGCGGCATCGGCGGTGGAACCGATCCCCCGGAACTCCAGGGGAACCAGATCAATGAGAATCGTCCGGCCTTCAGGCGCCGGAATCTGGATCGTCCGCTCCGGCGCGGCGGCGGCCCGCGCCCGGATCTCCTGGAAACCGAAGGGACTCTCCGCGATGACCTGGAGGCTTCGCTCGATCCGCTTGGGCGCGGCCGCATCCGGAAGCCGGGCCTGCATCTGCCGGATCCGCTCCTGGACCGACGCCAGGTCCGAACCCCGATGGGCGATCTCCAGGTGGCAAGCGGCCAGGCGAACCTCCAGTTCCCGATGGCGGCGGCTCTCGTAGGAGAGGCCGCGGACCGCCTGCGTCAGGACGAAGACGGCCAGGGCGACGATCACGATCTGGACCGCCAATCCGCCGAGCAGATGGAGTTCCCGCTTTCCCAGCTCCATCAGGCAATCACCTCCTTGAAGCAGGCCCTCAGCTTAAAGGGGATCGAACCGGAAGCGTCATCGGCGCTCTCGAGAATCTCCAGATCGATCGTCTCCTCCGAAAACATCCCCCATCGGGCGATCCAGTCCCGGATGACCTGCGCCGCCTCCTCGGGGCCGGCGGCGCAGATTCCCTGAATCATCAACTGGTTCGACTCCCGCAGCTCCAGCTCGGTCAGAACCAACCGGTCGGGGAGATTCTCGGAAAGGGCCCGCAGGAATCGGGCGGTCGTCATGCCGTTGCCCTCCAAGCCGCGGATCGTCTCTTCTCCGAGCTGCTCCGCCTCCTCAAAACGGCGCTGGACCGCCAATTCCGCCAGGACCGGCCGCAGCGCCTCCAGCCGTTTCTCCAGACGGGTCACCTCCGCCGCGTGCCAGTAGGTCAGCCCCTTGACGAGAAGAAAAAGGATCATCACCCCCCAGGCGATGATCCATCCCCACGACCGCTTCTTCTCCGGCGCCATCGTCAAACCGTCAGATAATGTTTGAGGATTTTTTTCCAGTGCCCCTGCGCTTTGAGAATCAATTCGATCAGTTCCCGAACCGCCCCCCGGCCCCCCGGGGCCCGGGTCACAAAATGCACATGCCGGAACACCTCCGGCCGGCCGTTCGGGACCGAGGCGGCCAGTCCCACCTGTTTCAAAACCGGCAGATCCAACAACTCATCCCCGATGTAGGCCACCCGGTCGGGGGAAACCCGGAAATGCTTCAAACAACGCTGAAAGGCCCCCCGCTTGTCGAGCGCCCCCTGCGCGACCCAGTCGATCTTGAGCCGCTTGGCCCGGCGGGCGACCGCCTCCGACTTTTCCGCGGTGATGATCGCCACCTTCAGCCCCATGTGCCGGGCCATCACAATCCCGAACCCATCATACACATCGAACGGCTTGATCTGAAACCCATGTCCGTCCACGATGATCCGGCCGTCGGTCATCACCCCGTCCACATCCAGCGCGATCACCCGGATCTTCTTCGCCCGCCGGGTCAGCGCTTGCCGGGTCATGACAGATGCTTCCGGATGATGGCGTCGGTTCGCTTCATCTCTTCCCCCAAAAAGAGCACCCACGGCCCCTGGGCCTTTCGCTGGGCGTACTCCAAGACCTCATAGTATTCCGCTTTCCGGGCGTTTTCAATGACGACCGGCGGATATAGTTTTCAAGGATCGGGGCGAAACCATACCGAAAACTATACCGCCGTCAGTCGGCCCTGTAGCGGGAAGCGTAGCGGTCC
Organism: Candidatus Omnitrophica bacterium CG11_big_fil_rev_8_21_14_0_20_64_10; assembly: GCA_002787095.1. Classification (GTDB taxonomy): domain Bacteria; phylum Omnitrophota; class Gorgyraeia; order 1-14-0-20-64-10; family 1-14-0-20-64-10; genus 1-14-0-20-64-10. The sequence continues at coordinate 11,788 of PCVW01000060.1, forward strand.
AGCACTTCCCGGATCATCTTCTGATACTTCGTGTGGTTCCTTTTCGCCTGCCGCTTGAAGAAATTGACGCTCGACTGTTTCAGAGCAATCGTGATCTTGGTGGTCTTCTCCCCCAGGACCAGCCGGCTGGGCGGGGGGAGGAAGTCCTCGACCCGCTTCAGCTTGCCCGTCGGCATCTCCCAATCATCCCTGGCCTTCATAGTACTTCCTGCCTCCCCTCCAATAACCCGCCCCGAAGATCCTGATCTTTCCGGACCGATAAACAAACCGAACCGTCAGGATTCGGGAAAAATCCACGCCGTGTTTGGCAATATTGGTCCGCTCTTTCTGGACATTCCACACAAAAGTGCCGTAATCTCGATCCACTGAGCAAGTCTACCTGATATATGGTTATAAGTAAATATGATTCTAAATATAATTAGAGGGCGTCTTCGGAGAAAATACTGAGTGGGACCTAAACCAGACCCGCTTTGAGGAGGTCCTGGATGTCGAGCAGCCCCACCGGCCGGTCCCGCCCGTCCACGATCGGAATTTCGTCAATCCGGTGGGCCCGCAGGATCCGGAGAGCCTCGACCGCCATCTGCCCTTTCGGCAGGGTCTTGGGGTTGCGGGTCATGACGGAGGCCACCGGCTTGGCCAGCACCTTCGGGTCGGCGGCGTGGCGGCGCAGGTCCCCATCGGTGAAGATACCGGTCAGTTTTCCCGCGCGGCCGACGACGGTCGCCGATCCGGCCCGGGCCCGGGTGATCTTCAGCAGCACCTGCCGCACGGTCTCCTTCTCCCGGACGATCGGGTTGTCCGTTGCGGTCCGCATCAGGTCCTCCACCCGCAGCGTCAGCCGCTTGCCCAGCGCCCCGCCCGGATGAAGCGCCGCGAAATCCTCGGAGGTGAAGCCCCGCCGGTCTGACAGGGTGATCGCCAGCGCGTCGCCGAGCGCCAGCATCGCGGTCGTCGAGGCGGTCGGGACCAGCCCCCAGGCGGAGGCCTCCACCTTCACATGGGTCGGCAGGACCACATCAGCCGCCCGGGCCAGGCGGGAGCGTTCATTGCTCGTGATCGCGATCAATTTGGGGCCGAGCCGCCGGAGCACCGGCAGCAGATGCAGGATCTCATCGGTCTCCCCCGAGTGGGAGAGGGCCAGCACCACATCCTGCCCAATGACGCGGCCGACATCCCCGTGGGCGGCGTCGGCCGGATGAAGATACAGGGAGGCGATCCCAAGCGAGGAGAAAGTGGCGGAGATTTTTTGCCCGATCAGGCCGGGTTTCCCCATGCCGGTCACGACCACCCGGCCGAGGCACCGCTCAATCAGCTGCACCGCCCGCTCGAAGCGGCTGTCCAGCCGGCGGACCAGCGCCCCGAGGGCGTCCCGCTCGATCTGCAGCACCTCCCTGCCCCGGGCGAGTGCCGCCACCTTCCGGCCCCCCTTCCCGCGGGTCGTCCGCCGAGGAGTCACCTCTGCCCCAACGCCTTCCGGATCGCGACCAGCTCCCGCAGCATCGCCGGCAGCTTCTTGAGCCCCAGGGAGCTGGGGCCGTCGCAGAGGGCCTTGGCGGGGTTCTCGTGGACTTCGACGAAGAGGGCGTCGCAACCGGCCGCCACCGCCGCCCGGGCCAACAGCGGGATGAATTCCGGCTGGCCGCCGGAGCGGTGCTTCAGCCCCCCCGGCAGCTGCGTCGAATGCCCGGCGTCGAAGACGACCGGGTAGCCGAACTTCCGCATGACACCCAAAGCCCGCATGTCGTTGACCAGGTAGTTGTAGCCGTATGTGGTTCCCCGCTCGGTCAGCAGGATCTTCCGAGCCCCCGCCGATTCCAGCTTCTCGATCACCGACTTCATGTCATGGGGGGCCAGGAACTGCCCCTTCTTCACATTGATCGCCCGGCCGGATCGCCCGACCGCCAGCAGCAGGTCTGTCTGCCGACTCAGGAAGGCCGGCACCTGGATGCAGTCCAGAACCTCAGCGGCCGGCTTGACCTGATCGACGCAATGGACATCGGAGAGGACCGGCAGCCCCAAGCGGCGCTTGACCTTGTTCAGGATCGCCAATCCCTTCTTGAGCCCCGGCCCCCGGTACCCCTTCAGCGAGGTCCGGTTCGCCTTGTCGAAACTGCACTTGAAGATCAGCGGCAGCCCCGCCGCCTCGGCCGCCCGGCCGATCGCCTCGGCATGCCTCAAACAGGAGGCCTCCGACTCGATCACATCGGGGCCTGCGATCAGGGCGAGGGGACCGCGTCCCACGGTGATCGGACCGACCCGAACCGCCCGCACCGGCTTCATGACGAACCGCTCTCCTTCGCAGCGGCCGCCTCCGCCCGGGTGAGCGCGGCGGCGACGAATGCCTTGAACAGGGGATGACAGCGGTTCGGCCGGGAGCGCAGCTCCGGGTGAAACTGGGAGCCGACGAACCAGGGGTGGGCGATCAACTCAACGATCTCCGCCAGCCGCTTGCCCGGCAGGGCGCCGCTGACGATCATGCCGGCCTTGGCAAAGGCCTCCTTGTATTTGTTGTTGAACTCGTACCGGTGCCGGTGCCGTTCCATCACGCGGGACTCCCGGTAGGCGGCCCGCGCCAGCGTCTTCTTCCGGAGCTGGCAGGGCTGGGCCCCGAGCCGCATCGTCCCGCCGAGCTGCTTGACCTTCCGCTGCTCGGCCAACAGGGAGATCACCGGATCGGGGGTCTCCGCGTTGAACTCGGTGGAGTTGGCCTTGGGGAGCCCCAGGACATTCCGGGCGAACTCGATCACCGCGCACTGCATCCCGAGACAGATCCCCAGGTATGGAACCTTGTTCTCCCGGGCGAAGCGGGCGGCCCGGATTTTCCCTTCAATCCCCCGGTTCCCGAAACCGCCCGGCACCAGGATCCCGTTCACCCCCTTGAGGAGCGACTCGGCCCCCTTCTGCTCGATCCGCTCCGAATCAATCCGCTTGATCTCGACCCGGCAGTCGTTGGCGATCCCGCCGTGCCGGATCGCCTCATCGATCGACTTGTAGGCGTCCTGCAGCTCGATGTATTTTCCGACGACGGCGATCTTGACCGGCCCCCGGCCGGGAGCCAGCGACGGCCGGACCACCTGCTTCTCCCACTCCTTGAGGTCCCCCTTCTCCGCCTTGAGACCCAGCAGCCGGATGATCAACCCGTCGAGCCCCTGGTCCTGAAAGACCAGCGGGATCTCATAGATGTCCCGCACGTCCCGGGCCTGGATGACCGTCTGTTCCTCCACATTGCAGAAGAGGGCGATCTTCTCCCGCACCTTCTTGGGGATCGGTTTCTCGGTGCGGCAGAGCAGGATGTCCGCCTGCAGCCCGATCTCCCGCAGCTTGCCGACCGAGTGCTGGGTCGGCTTGGTCTTCAGCTCCCCGGCGGCCCGGATGTACGGCACCAGCGTCAGATGGATGTTGAGGCAGTTTTCCCGGCCGACCTCCAGCCGGAACTGCCGGATCGCCTCCAAAAACGGCAGCGACTCGATGTCGCCGACGGTCCCGCCCACCTCGCAGATCACGACATCCACGGTCTTGCCGCGGGAGACCTTCCGGATCGATTCCTTGATCGCGTTGGTGATGTGGGGCACGACCTGGACGGTCGCCCCGAGGAACTCCCCTTCCCGCTCCTTGGCGATGACCGAGGCGTAGATCCGGCCGGCGGTCACATTGTTCTCCTGCGCGGTGGTGATCGAGGTGAAGCGCTCGTAATGGCCCAGGTCCAGGTCGGTCTCGGAACCGTCGTCGGTCACATAGACCTCGCCGTGCTGGTAGGGATTCATCGTGCCGGGGTCCACATTGATGTAGGGGTCCAGCTTCTGCATCGTGATCTTGAAGCCCCGGGAGATCAGTAGGCGGCCGATCGAAGCGGAGGCGACCCCCTTGCCGAGACTGGAAACCACCCCACCCGTGATGAAGATGTATTTCGGCATTTGGCTAAATCCGCGCTTCCACTTTTTTCAGATCTTCCGGCGTGTCCACCCCAACCCCCGCGTCGGATCCGTCCACGACCCGGATCAACAGCCCCCGTTCCAATGCCCGCAACTGCTCCAGACCCTCGGTTGTCTCCAGGGAACCGGGCGGCCAGCCGACGAACCGCTCGAGGGCCTCCCGCCGGTAGGCGTAGATCCCGATGTGTTTATACCACACCTCCGGAACCTCCCCGGCCCGCTTGGTCGCCGGAATCGGGCTCCTCGAGAAGTAGAGGGCCCGGCCGGCGTCGTCCGCCTCCACCTTGACCACATTCGGATCGGCGTAGCCGCCGGGCCCCCGCATCGGGACCCGGACGGTGGCGATCTGCGCCTCGGCGTCCTGCTCCAGGGCGGCCACCAGCCGGTCGATCGTCCCCGGGTCAATCAGCGGCTCATCCCCCTGGATGTTCACGATCAACGGGGCGGACTCCCCCCGAACCGCCGCCCAAACCCGGTCGGTGCCGCTGGGCAGATCCGACGGGGTCATCACCGCCTCCGCCCCGAACCCCCGGGCCGCCGAGGCGATCCGCTCGTCGTCGGTGGCGATCAGCAGGCGGCTGAGCCGCTTCGCCCGCCCGGCCCGTTCCCACACCCACTGGATCAGCGGTTTGTCCTTCAGCATCGCCAGCGGCTTGCCCGGAAAACGGGTCGAGCCGTATCGGGCCGGAATCACCCCCACCGCCTGCGTCACCGCCGACCCCTACCGCCCGGCCATCTGCCGGATCAACTCCTCCGGACTGCAGGTGGCGGTCCCCACCTTGGCGACCACCACCCCTGCCGCCGCGTTGGCGATCCGGGCCGCCTCTTCAAAGCGGGCCCCGGCCGCCCGGGCCAATCCCAGCACCGCGATCACCGTATCCCCCGCGCCGGAGACATCGAACACCTCCCGCGCGACGGTCGGGATCAGAACCGGCCGGGGGGACTTCCCGGAGAAAAGGGCCATCCCCTCCTCCCCCAGCGTGATCAACAACGCCTCGGGGTTGAGCCGTTTTCGGATCTTCTGCCCGGCGGCGATCAGACTCTCCCGGTCCCGGATCGGGACCTTCGCGAAGCCGGCCGCCTCCTTCTTGTTGGGGGTGAGCGCCGTAACCCCCTTGTAGATTGAGAAATGCTCTTCCTTGGGATCGACCAGGATCATCCGCCCCTTGCGGCGGGCCGCCTGGATCACCGCCTTGAGCACCTCGGCGGTGATCAGCCCCTTGCCGTAATCCTCGATCAGGACCCCGTCCACCCCCCCGATCAAGCGACGGGCCGAGTCGATCAGCCCATCCACCAGCTGGGGGCTGAGCCGCTCCACCTTCTCCCGGTCGATCCGGACCACCTGCTGATGGTGGGCGATCACCCGGGTCTTGAGGGTGGTCGGCCGGCCCGGATCGATCAGGATCTCCTCGGTCGGGAGCCCGCGTCGCTTGAGTTCCTCGGTCAACCGGGCGCCGCCGGCATCCTGCCCGATCACCCCCAGCAGCGAGACCCGCCCGCCGAGAGCCCGGATGTTGTCGGCCACATTGGCCGCCCCACCCGGCATCACCGATTCCCGCTCCGCCCAGACGACCGGCACCGGCGCCTCGGGGGAGATCCTTTCCACGCTGCCCCAGACAAACTCATCCAGGATCAGGTCCCCGATCACCAGCAGCCGGGTCCTCCCGAACCGCTTGAGGATCTGCCTCAGCCGGGCGGCGGTCATCCCTTCCTCAACCGCTCCGCCACCGCCGCGTGGATCAACGGGACCAGAATCTCATGGTGGCCGGTGATCGCCAGGGCCCGACCGCCAAGGGCGGTCGGCCGCTTCAGGATGTTCTGGGAGGGGCGGTAATGCTGGATCATGTCGAGGTTGGCGGCGGTGAACCCCCGCACCGGATGGCCGAGGTTCCGGCCGATCGAAACCGCCTTGAGGAACACCTCCGGCAGGACCACCGCCGAGCCGATGTTCAGCACCACCCCGCCCGGCCCCAACTCCGAGACCGACCGGGCGAAACGGTGGAAGTCGTCGAGGGAAGCCTGGCCGATCGCCGCCCCGTCGGCGCTGGCGTGCTGATGGATGATGTCGGCCCCGACCGCCACATGAACGGTAGCCGGGATGCCGGCCCGATGGGCCGCGGCGAACACGGAGAGGCTGCGAAACCGAAGTTTCTTCTTCTCGATCATCCGGCCGACCGCCGCCCCGATCCCGATCCCTTCCTTCGCGCCGGCCTGGATCGCCTCGTTGAGGAGATCAGCGGTCTCCCGGGCCATCCCGAAGGAGCCGTCGGCCAGCGCCTCCGCCACCTCCTCAGAGGTCTTCCCCTGAAAAGCCAGTTCGAAATCGTGGATGATCCCCGAGCCGGTCATCGCCACCCCGGTGATCACCCGCTGTTCGATCCAATCCACGAGCAGGGGGCTCAACCCCACCTTCAGCGTGTGCGCGCCCAGCAGCGCCAACACCGGCTTGTTCCCCCGGCGGGCCTGAACGATCGCCTCCACCAGATGATGGAGGGCATCGGCCGCCAGCAGGCGGGGCAGCCGGTCGAAGAAGCTTCGGAAGGAGCCGCCGGCCGGCAGAACCTTGGCGAAAGCGTCCCGAGCCACCTTGCTTCGGCGGTCGGCCAAACTGTACCGGGTCAACTGACCTAAGTCCAGGGGGGCCGGGCGTTTGGGGGTTTTTGGAGCTTTCGGCATGACGGTATTCTAGCAGAGATTCGGGCGGGATGATACCCTACCGGCATGGCGCTGGGCGGGAAACTCAACTTCAACCGGTTGGCGGCCCTGCTGATCGGGGCGGTCGGCATCGCGATCTATGCCAACAGCCTGCTGGCTCCCTTCCTGTTCGATGACATGATCTATCTCGTGAACAACGAGCGGATTCAGAGCCTCTGGCCGATCTGGGAGACCCTCGGGCCCCAGGGCTACGGGAACTGGCGGCCGATGCTCTCCCTCTCCTTCGCCCTCAACTACCAGCTGCACGGCGGCCGGGTGCTCGGCTACCACATCGTGAACCTGGGGCTGTTCCTCCTGACCGGCTGGCTGCTGTTCCGGTTCCTGACCCTGCTCTTTCAACAACCGGCCTTCCGGGAACGGACCGGTTCGGCCGCCGGAGGACTGGCGCTGGCGGCGGTGTTGGTCTGGCTCTCTCATCCGATCCAGACCGAGGCGGTCACCTACATCACCCAGCGATCCGGCCTGTTGATGGGATTCTTCTTCCTCATCGCTCTGATTGAGTCCTTCCGAAGTTTCGAGCCGGGCGCTCCGGCCCGTCACCAATGGTTTGCCTGGGCCGCCTGCGTCGCCGGGATGCTGAGCAGGGAGGAGATGGCCGCCGCCCCGCTGATCATTCTGGCTTTCGACCGCCTCTTCATTTCCGGCACCTTCCGCCGGGCTTGGCGGAACCACCGGCGGCTTCACTTGGGGTTGTTGGCCTGCTGGGGCATCCTGCCGCCGCTGCTGGCATTCGGCCCCAAGATCCTGGAGATCCAAATGTTCCCCCGGCTCCTCTCCCCCTGGAACTATCTGCTGACCCAAAGCGGGGTCCTGCTCCATTACCTCCGTCTGATCCTCTGGCCGGACCGATTGACGCTCGATTACCTCGATTGGCCGATCGCTCAGCATCTCTCGGAGGTCTGGCTGCCGGCGACGGCGATCCTGGCCCTGCTGATCGGAACGGCCTGGGGGTTCTGGAAACGGCGGGCCGAAAGCGCCGTCGGCGTCTGGTGTTTCTTCCTCCTGGCCCCCACCTCCAGCTTCCTGCCGATCATCTCGGAGGTGGCGGCCGAGCGGCGGGTCTACCTGCCGCTGGCCGCCTTGAGCGCCGCGGCGGCGCTGGCCGTCTGGCGGCTGCTCGGGCGTTTAAAATCAGAGTGGACGCGGCAGCTCGTCGGGATGGGACTGACGGCGGCAATCGTCCTTGGCCTGGGAATCGCCACCGTGCGCCGGAACGAAACCTATCAGACCTCCATCGCAATTTGGGAGGACACCGCCCGGAAACGGCCCAACAACAGCCGGGCGCAACTGAACCTGGGACAGGCCTACCTGGCCGCCGGCCGTTGGGAGGAGGGCTACGCGCACACCATTCGGACGCTGGAGCTGGACCCCCGCGCAGGGGCGGCCTACAACAACCTGGGGCTGCTCGCGATGTTCCAGCACGACTTCGACCGGGCGATCGAGCTGTTTCAAATCGCCCTGGCGCTGGATCCCGGCTACGCGGTCTACTGGAAGACCGCCGAGCATCTGGAGACCGCCCGGGAGATCCGGGAGAAACTGGCCGAGGACCCGACGCTGCTCGACCATTTCCCGGAGCCGCTGATCCGGGAGCTGAACGAGATGCTCAAGGAGCTGGCGCCTTAAAGGCGGCCAGCACCGTCTCGGAAATCCGCTGGCGGGCCTCCTTGGTCAGCGGCAGGACGGTGTCGTACCAGTTGCCGTCCTTCCCCTGTTCCTGCGGCATGCTGACGAACAGCCCCTTCTTGCCGGCCACCACCCGGACCCCCTTGACCAGAAAGGTCCCGCCGAGCGCTACATCACAGAAGGCCTGCGTCCCTCCTTCCGCCTCCATCCGGTTGATCCGTTTCACCTCGATCGGAACCCCCTGCGCCATCTCATTTCCTCCTGTTTGAATCCCTTCTCCTCTATCCATTGGACTCGATGACCGGCCGGTCAAGGCAGCGGTACTGCACCGCCTCGGCCAGATGATCCGGCTCAATCTCCGCGGTCCCTTCCAAATCGGCGATCGTCCGGGCCACCCGCAGCACCCGATCATGCGCCCGGGCCGACAGCCCCAACCGTTCCACCGCCCGCCCCAGAATCTCCCGTCCCTCGGCGGTCAGCCGGCAGAACCGCCGGACCTGCCGGTGGCTCATCTGCCCATTCACGAAACAGCCCGGCTCGGCCTTAAACCGCTCCCGCTGAACCCGTCGGGCCTGCTCCACTCGACTGCGGATCGCCGCGGAGGATTCCCCTCCGCCGGCGGCGGTCATCTCCTCCCACCGGACCGCCGGCACCTCCAGCTGCAGATCGATCCGGTCCAGCAGGGGCCCCGACATCTTCGACCGGTATTTGATGAACTGACTCGGGGTGCAGACGCATCCCCGGCGGGGATCGCCGGCGAATCCGCATGGGCAGGGATTCATCGCCGCCACCAGCATCACCCGGGCCGGGAAGGTGCAGCTCCCCTGCGTCCGGACGACGGTGACCCGCCCGGCCTCCAGCGGCTGGCGCAGCCCTTCGAGAGCGGCCCGGTCGAACTCCGGCAGCTCGTCCAAAAAAAGGACCCCATGGTGGGCCAGAGAAACCTCCCCCGGCCGGGGGATGGTTCCGCCGCCAATCAGGGCCGGAGCGCTGGCCGTGTGGTGGGGATGGCGAAAGGGCCGGCCGGTAATCTGAGAAAAGCCGGACGGCAGAAGACCGGCGGCGCTGTGGATCATCGTGACCTCCAGCGACTCGGCCGGCGACATCGGCGGCAGAATCGTCGGGAGCCGTTCCACCAGCATCGTCTTGCCCACCCCCGGCGGGCCGATCAGCAGCAGGTTGTGCCCCCCCGCCGCCGCCACCTCCAACGCCCGACGGGCGGCCCCCTGCCCCCGGACCTCCGCGTAGTCCACAAAGGAAAAAGGGCCGGCCGGCGAGACATCCGGCTCCGCCACGGGGTCCGCCGGCTCCAATCCCTGCAGAAACCGGACCGCCTGCGCCAGGTCCCGCATCGGGACAACGGTCAACTCCGGCGCCAGCGCCGCCTCGGCCGCGTTGGCGGCCGGCACCAGCAGCCGTTTTCCCCGTCCCGACAGGGAAAGAGCGACCGGCAGGATGCCGGGCAGCCCCCGGACCTGCCCATCCAGCGCCAACTCCCCGAGCAAAACGGTCCGCTCCAACGCCGCCGCCGGAAACTGCCCGGAGGCGGCCAGCACCCCCACCGCCATCGGCAGATCGAAGGCGGACCCCTCCTTCCGGACATCGGCCGGCGCCAGATTCACGGTGATCCGGCTGGCCGGCCAGGCGAAGGCGCTGTTGCGGATCGCCGAGCGGAGCCGCTCCTTCGCCTCCCGGATCGTCGGATCGGGAAGCCCCACCATGTGGAGGCCGGGCAACCCGCCGCCGCTCACATCCACCTCCACCGTGATCGGCACGCCGGTCAGCCCGACCACCGCCGCCGACTCCACCTTTGCCAGCATCCTAGCCCCCGTGGAACCCGATCCGCCGGCCGCCCCCCGGCGGCGGCGCCATCAGCCGCCGGATCGCCTCGAAAACTGCTTTGAACCGCTCGTCATACCGCCGTTCTAAAAGATCCAGTCGCCGGGCCAATTCCCTGTGCTCGGCCAACATACTTCTCAATTGAATGAAAGCGCGGACCACCTGAACACTCGCCTGGATTGCCCGGGGACTGCGCAGGACATTGGCCAGCATGACGGCCCCATGTTCTGTGAAAGCATTCGGCAGACTCGGAGAAAATTTAAGGTTTTGGAGGTGATCACAGTTTGTGATCACCTCTTTTTTCTCCCGAAGCGTCAGGCGAAAGAGGAAATCGGAAGGGAAGCGGTTTCGATTCCGCTTGACCGCCTGGTTGAGGGCCTCCGTCTTAACGCCGTACAGCTGAGCCAAATCGCTGTCGAGCATCACGCGCTGTTCCCGGATCAAGAGAATCTGTTTTTCAATCTCCACCTTCGCCGGCATCCTACCCCCCGTGGAACCCGATCCGCCGGCCGCCCCCCGGCGGCGGCGCCATCAGCCGCCGGATCGCCTCGAACAACGCCCGGATCTCCCGGTCATGGCCGGTCACTTTCCGTTCCAGCTCATGAAGTTTTCCGGCCAGCTCCCGGTGAGCGGCCAATGTCTGTCGCAACCGGACGAACGCCCGCATCCCCGCGATGTTGACCTGAACCGCCCGGGAACTGCGGAGGACGCCCGAGAGCATGGCCACACCCTGCTCGGTAAACACACACGGCAAATATCGGCGTCCCCCGCTGCCCCGCTTTGAGATCACAAATTGTGATCTCAAAAACGCCGCTTCCGAAACCGTCAACTGAAACATGAAATCCTCCGGGAAACGGGCTTTGTTGCGCTTGACTGCCTGATTCAGGACTTCGGTCTTAACGCCATACAGCCGAGCCAAATCGCTGTCGAGCATCACGCGCTGTTCCCGGATCAAGAGAATCCGTTTTTCAATATCCACCTTCGCCGGTATCCCTTCTCCTCAGGGTGATCCCAACCTGCGACCCCCTCCCAACCCAACGATTAACAATTTAATTGCTGATGTAGCAAAACTCCGATGATAGGACGGCCGGACTATCCTGTCAACAATTATTTTACTGATTACTCAAATTAAGAAACTTGACCGCTGCTTGGGGCATTCAGGAAAATCAAGCCGAGAGGGTCAGATGCAATTCGCCGTCGGACGGATCCCGGCGCAGTTCCAGCAAGAAAAAGATCTCGACGCGACAGCGGATGGAATTCACCCGTCCAAAACCCGCCCGGGGCGGCTCAGGAAGGGCTGGGGGTCAGGAAAACCCGGATCAGGTTCAGCAGGCGGTCGAACTGAAACGGCTTGGGATAGAAGCTGACCGCCCCTTCCCGCAGGGTCTCGTTAAGCCGCTCCACCTCCTCTTGAGCGGTGATCACGATGACCGGGACGACGCAGCCCCCCGGCTGGGCCTGCAATCGCCGGAGCACCTGGTGCCCGTCCAGCTTCGGAAGCCCCAGATCCAGCAGAACCAGGTCAGCCGGGTGGCGATCCAGGATCTCCAGGGCGGAGAGGCCGTCGCCGCAAGTCCGGACCGAATAGCCGTGCGCCTCGAGTCCCTCCGATAGGCGCTCGGTCAACTCCCGCTCATCATCCACAATCAGGATTTTTTGATTTTTCTGATTCATACTCAAAAAAACTTCCCTTCAGGGACAAGTATGTCCACTCAGAGTGGGAAAATCAAGAGGAAGATGCACAAATGACAACGCCCGCCCCATCTTGTGGGAAACGGTCCGGTATGCGAAACTGGATCCATGCGTTCCCCTTTTTCAACCCGGGCGGCGTGCGCCGCGCTGGCGGCGGCGCTGGCCGGCTGCGGCGTCAACACCAGCTATAATGTCGCGACCCAGCGGCAGGAGACCCTCTTCATGAACACCGAGAATGAGGTGGCCCTCGGCCAGGCGGTCGCCCGGCAGGTGGAGGAGGAGTTCCGGATTGTCCGGGACCCGGTCCTGCTGGCCCGGCTGGACCGGATCACCGAGAAGCTGGCCGCGGTCGCCGACCGGCGGGACATCGTCTATACCTTCACGATCGTGGAGCACAAGGAGGAGAACGATCCGAACGCCTTCGCCCTGCCGGGAGGGCCGATCTTCGTAACCACCTCCCTGATGGAACTGGCCGAAAGCGACGATGAGCTGGCCTCGGTGCTCGGGCATGAGATGGGCCACATCGCCGCGAAACATTCGATCAAGCGGATGCAGGCGGCGATGGGGATGCAGCTGTTTCAGCTGGTCGCCGCGGGCACCGGCGCCACCGACGCCCGGACCCGCCAGGGGATGCAGCTGGCGCTGGGCTCCCTGATGCTGGAATACTCCCAGGCCGATGAGTTGGAATCCGACCGGCTCGGGGTCAAGTACATGGAAGCGGCCGGGTACGATCCGATGGCCAGCATCACCTTCCTCAACCGCCTCAAGAAGCACACCTTCCAACAGTCGGAGCGGCGATTCTCCTATTTCCGGACCCATCCCTTCTTCGCCGACCGGGTTCGGACCGTGCGGCAGGAAGCCGAAGGCCAGATCACCTTCGACGACTACATCAACCAGAAGCCCTACTGAATGAAGGAAAAAACGAAGCAGCTGATTTCACTGGGGATCCGGCTGGGAATCACCGGCTTGGCGCTGGCCTGGGTCGTGCGGCTCGTGGACTTGGAAGCGGTCGGGAAGGTGCTGCGGGCGGCTGATCCGGTGTGGCTCGGGATCACCCTGCTGTTTTATTTCGCCGCACTCACCCTCTGTATCTTCCGCTGGCGACTGCTGGTCCCCCAACACCCGGCGCTGACGCTGGGGTTCCTGACCCGCTCCTTCTATGTGGCCGCCTTCTTCAACACCTTCCTGCCGACGACGATCGGCG
>PCVW01000060.1:24894-27592 GCA_002787095.1 Candidatus Omnitrophica bacterium CG11_big_fil_rev_8_21_14_0_20_64_10
CAAGGCGACCGGACAGTGGCGGGAACCGCTCGCTTCGATCCTCCTGGACCGACTCATGGGGGTGACGACATTCCTGCTGTTCGGACTGGCCGCCTGGTTCGCCTACCCACCAGCCCAGGAGGACCCATTCATCCGAAACAGTTTCATCGGTTTCTGCGCCGTGACCCTCCTGACCTTCGGCCTATTTGGTTCCCGGCGGCTCCTCCAATTGATGCTCCGCCCTTTCTCAAAAGTGGGTCTCGGAACCCTCTCCTCCCATGCCAAGCAGTTTCAGGAGACCCTGCTGGCCTATCGCCACCGGCCCCGCGCGCTCGGGAGCGCCTTCACGCTGTCGATCGGCGTGCAGGCGGTCGCGATCGGAATGTTTTACACGGCGGCCCGGGCCCTCAACCTGCCGATACCGCTGCTGTTCCTCATCCTCGTGGTCCCGATCATCATCACCGTTTCCCAGCTGCCGATCTCGCTCAACGGCTGGGGGATCCGGGAGATCGCCACGATCCAGTTCCTGGCCCGGGTCCACATCGGCCCTTCGGAAGCGACCGCGGTCTCGCTGCTCTGCGCGGTGATCCCGTTCCTGTCGGCGGCGATCGGGGCAGTCCTCTTCCTCACGAAAAAGAAGCGGAAGAAACCGGCGGCCGACTAGTCGGCGTAAGGAAGGATTCGGAACCGCCGGAGACATTCGGCGGCGACGAACAGAGAGCCGGCGGCCACAAACAGCTCCCGGCGGGAACTCCCCTGAAAGGCGGCCCGGATCCCCTCTCCCACCGAACCGGTCACCGCCGCGGCCGGATGCCATCGCCTGAAATGCCGGGCCAATCGCTTCGGATCGGCCGCCCGCGGGACCGCAGCCCGGGTCAACACCAGCCGCCGGGCCCAGGGGCCGAGCGCTTCCGCCATCGCCCCGATCTCCTTGTCAGCGCAGGCGCCGAAGATCAGACAAACCGGCCGGCCGGGGAACAGTTCTTCGACGGTGCGGCGCAGCGCCCAGGCCGACGCCCCGTTCTGCGCACCATCCAAAATCACCGGCTGGCCCAGCGGGCCCAACCCGGGCAGAAGCTGACAGCGGGCCGGCTGAACGGCCAGCCGCAACCCCTGCCGGACGACCGCCCGCTTGAGCCGATCCGCTCCGGGAAAATCGCCGATTCGGCTGGCCCACCAAAGCTCCGCCATCCGGACCGCCGCCGCGGCGTTGACCGCCTGGTGGCGCCCCAAAAGAGGCAGCCGAACGACCCCATAGTCCCGCTCCGGGGTCCTCAACCGGAAGGCCGTCCCCCGCCGGGTCACCCGGATCGGACCGATCCGGACCTCCCGATCCAACCGGCGGAGCGGGGCGCCGACCCGCCGGGCGATCCGGGCAATCACCCGCATGCCGGCCGGCTCCTGGAGGGCGATCACCGCCGGGACGCCGGGTTTCAGGATACCCCCCTTCTCGGCGGCGATCCGGGCGACCGTCCGGCCCAGTTGATCGGTGTGATCCAGACTGACCGGGGTAATCCCGGTGACCGCCGGCGTGACCGCGTTGGTGGAGTCAATCCGTCCCCCCAGCCCAGTCTCCAGAACCGCCGATTCCACCCTAGCCTGCTCGAAAGCGACCAGCGCGCAGGCGGTCGTCACATCGAAGAAGGTCATCCGCCGGTCGGCGGCCGGCAATACCCGGGCGACCACGCGGCAGAAGGCCGGCGCGGCGATCGGCCGGCCGTTGATCCGGATCCGTTCCCGGAAATCAACCAGATGGGGGGAGGTGTAGAGACCGACCGAGCTGCCGGCCGCCTGCAGGATCGCCGCGGCAAAGGCGCCCGTGGAGCCCTTCCCTTTCGTGCCGGCAATGTGAAGGATCCGGAAGCGCCGGTCGGGGCGTCCCAGCCGGTCGAGCAGCCGCCGGATCCCGTCGAGGTTCAGATCCTTCCCGTAGCGCCAGCGGGAAGTCCGCTCATGGTTGAGGAAGGAATCGAGGAAGCGGAACGCTTGACTCAGGTTCAAGGGAGGAACGGGGTCAATGCTGGAAGTGCCGTTCCCCGGTCAACAGCATCGTGATCCCGGCCCGCCGGGCCACCGCGACCACCGCCGGATCCTGCACCGATCCGCCGGGCTGGACGATCGCCCGAATGCCGGCCCGAACCGCAGCGGCCGGACCGTCCGGCTTGGGGAAGAAACCGTCGCTGGCAAGCACCGCCCCCCGGGCCTTCTTTCCGGCCTGCTTGAGGGCGATTCGGACCGCGTCCACCCGGCTGGTCTGTCCCCCGCCGATCCCAACCGCCTGCTCCCCCTTCACGACGACGATCGCGTTGGAGCGGACGAACCGGGCGACGGTCCAGGCGAACAGCAGGTCCCGCTGCCGGGCGGCGGTCGGCTTGGGACCGGCCGCCCGCTTCCAAACAGCGGGACCCTTCCGGAACCGGTCCGATTCCTGCACCAGCAGCCCGCCGGAGACCGGCTTGATCTGGTAATCAGAAGCTCTGTACGGCGGGATCAACGGCATCTCCACCAGACGCAGGTTCTTTTTGACCTTCAGCAACCGAGCCCCTTCCGAGGTGAACCGGGGAGCGGCGACGCACTCCAGAAAACCGGCCTTCAGGATGGCCCGGGCCGCCGCCCCGTCCACCGGGCGATTGAGGCCGACGATCCCGCCGAACGCGGAGATCGGATCGCCGGCGTGCGCCTTCCGGAACGCCTCCGGCAGGCGGCCGGCGGAAGCAAC
>PCVW01000060.1:27802-29174 GCA_002787095.1 Candidatus Omnitrophica bacterium CG11_big_fil_rev_8_21_14_0_20_64_10
GACCCCTTCCCCCCGGCCCGATGGGCCAACCCCCGCTGGATCATCGTGTCGTAGGCGGCGGTCTGCTGAAAGGCCTCGACCGCCAGCCGCTGCCGGACCCCCTCCGGCAGTTTTCCCCGCCCCGCCCGCAGGTCCTTCAGCACCCCGTCGTACTGCTCCGGCCGGCAGACCACGCCGACCGAGCGGAAATTCTTGGCGGCGGCCCGCAGAAGGGTCACCCCGCCGATATCGATCTCCTCCACCAAAGCGGACAACCCCTTCCCCTGCCGGAGGGCCGCTTCGAACGGGTACAGGTTGACGACGACCAAATCGATCGGGCTGATCTTCAACCGCTTGAGCGTCTGGAGGTCGGACCGTCTCCCCCGGTCGGCCAGAATCCCCCCGTGCACCTTGGGATGGAGGGTCTTGACCCGGCCGCCGAGGATCTCCGGAAAACCGGTGAGTTTTGAAAGCTCCCGGACCGGAAGGCCGCCCTTCCGGAGCAGCCGATAGGTGCCTGAGGTGGAAACCAGTTCGAACCCGAGAGCGACCAGCCCACGGGCGAACGGCACCAGTCCCCGCTTGTCGGAGACGGAGATCAGGGCCAGCCGCTTCATGGCTTGCGCTCCTCCCCGAGCGCCCGCATCAGTTTTCCGGTCCAGGGACCGGGCAACCGCTTGCCGATCCGCCGGCCGTCCACCTGCCGGACCGGAAACACCGCCATCAGGACATTCGTCAAAAAAGCCTCCTCCGCGTTGAACAGCTCGTGCCGGCTGAAGGGGGTTTCCCGCACCACCAACCCCAAACGGCGGGCGGCCGCTATCACTTCCGCCCGGGTCACCCCCTCCAGCGCCCCGACCCAGCTGGGAGGGGTCTGCAGGACGCCGGAGCGGACGAAGAACAGGTTGCTGACGGTCCCTTCGGTCAGGAACCCCCCCGGCCCCATCCGCAGCGCCTCATCGGCATCCCCCCCTTCGATCCGGCAAAGGATCCCGAGGAGCCGCTCCGACATCTTCGCCAGCGCCGGACCGCTTTCGCCGGCCGGCCAGCGGGTCGGCACGGTCGTGACCGAAGCTCCCCTGAAGATTCTACGCCCGGAATAGGGAATCCGGCGCTCCGAATGCAGCCGCCACCGGGGAGAGCCGCCGCGGGCCAGCAAAACCCGGACGAACCCTTCCCCGATCCGGGCCGCCTCCCGCTCCAATCCCCGACGGACGGGGGCGGCAGGCCAACGGCCCAACCCGACGGTTCTGGCCGAATGTTCCAGCCGCTCCCAATGGGCCTTGAGGTGAAGGACCTTCCCCCCCGCAACCCGGCAGGTCTCGAAGACGCCGGAAGCGTCGAACGGGGCCGGCGGACCGACGAGGAACCGCTCAGGCGACCGCGGCATGGC
>PCVW01000060.1:29284-32252 GCA_002787095.1 Candidatus Omnitrophica bacterium CG11_big_fil_rev_8_21_14_0_20_64_10
CGGCCACGATCCCGGCGCCCGCCTGGATCTCCACCCGGCCGGCGGTGACCAAGGCGGTTCGGATCAAAAGGTTCAGATCCATCGGCCCGGAAGCGGAGGCGTAGCCGAGCGACCCGGTATAGAAGCCGCGCCGGACCGGCTCCAACTGTTCGATGATCTCCAGACAGCGGACCTTCGGGCAGCCGGTGATCGTGCCGCCGGGGAAGAGGGCTCGGACCATCTCGGTCAGCCCCACCCCCTCCCGCAGCTCCCCGACGACATTGGAGACGATGTGGGTGACATGAGAATACTCCTCCAACCCCATCAGCTCATCCACCGCGACACTCCCGTAGCGGCAGATCCGCCCCAGGTCGTTTCGCTCCAGATCCACGAGCATCAGATGTTCCGCCCGCTCCTTCTCATTGAGCAGCAGTTCCTGCCGCAGGCGGGTCTGCTCCGCCGCGTCCCGCCCCCGGCGGCGGGTGCCGGCGATCGGCCGAGTCTGGGCCCAGCCGTCGGCCGCCCGAAGCAGCCGCTCCGGAGAGGCGCTGACAATCTGAAAGGACCCGAAATCGGCGAAGGCGGCGAACGGCGAGGGATTGATCCCGGTCAGCCGGTTGTAGAGGGCCCAAGGGGAGCCGCTCCAGGAGGCGGTGAACCGCTGGGAAAGATTCGCCTGGTAGATCTCCCCGGCGGCGATCGCTTCCTGGGCCAAGCCAACCATCTCCCGGAAGGCGGCCCGGCTGTGAGTCGCCTCGAAAGCGACCGGTCCGGCCGACGGCTCCGCCGCCGGTCCTTCCCCGGCCAACCGGGCGGCCAACCGCTCCACCCGCTCAATCCCCTCCCGATGGGCCGCTTCCGGAGCAAGCCCGGGACGGCTCAAGGCGATCACCCAGAGAACCTTTTCCTGATGATCGACGACCGCCGCCTCTTCAAAGAAGGCGGCCGCCAGATCCGGCAGGCCGGACCGCGTCGAAGCGGACGGATCGAACCGGAACGGGTCGCCGAAGTATCGGTAGGCATCGTAGCCGATCGCTGCGATCACCCCCCCCACGAAGGGGGGAAATCCCGGCAGCTGCGGCGCCCGCCGATCGGCCAGCCACCGGGTGATCTGCGCAAATGGATTTTCCGGCCGCCAGCCCCGTGCGGTCAAAGTTGTCTCGGGAGCCCCCGCTAGGATGCTGAAGCGGCCGGTCACCGGGTGAGTCCGGGCCGACTCCAGCAGGACCGCCGGCGCTTCCCAGCCGGCCGCCTCAAGCAGCGCCCGGGGGGAACGGGTCAGCGGCAGCCGTTTGGCGACCGGAACCGAGGGAAAGCGGTCCAGCAGGGAGCGGAATTCTTCGACGGAAGGGAGGATCATGAACCTATTTTATCAGACGCTGAAGCGGAAGTGCATCAGGTCCCCGTCCCGGACCAGGTATTCCTTCCCTTCGAGACGGAGCTTGCCCTGCTCCCGGGCCTTGGCCTCGGAGCCGGCGGCGAGAAAATCCTCGTAGCCGATTACTTCGGCCCGGATGAAGCCGCGGGCCATGTCACTGTGGATCTTGCCGGCCGCCTCCTGGGCGGTCGACCCCTGCAGGACCGTCCAGGCCCGGTCCTCCTTCGGCCCGACGGTGAAGAAGGTGATCAACTGGAGCAGCTCGTAGCCGGTCCGGATCAGACGGTCCAGCCCCGGCTCGCTCAATCCCTCGGCCTGAAGGAACTCCTGCCGGTCCGCTTCGCTCTCCAGCTCGGCAATCTGCGCTTCGAGGGCCGCGCAGATCGGGACCACCGGCGCCCCCTCGCGCTGGGCCGCCTCGCGGACCGCCTCCACCCGGGGGTCGTCGGCCGCCCGCAGCTGATCCTCCCCCACATTGGCCACATACAGGACCGGCTTGGCGGTCAGAAGGTTGAGGGGCTGAACCAGCGCCCGCTCCGCCTCGGAGAACTCCCCCCAGATTCCCCGGACCGGCCGGCCGTCGTTCAAGACCGCCGACAATTTTTTCAAGACCGGCAGCATCTCCGCCGCCTTCTTGTCGCCGGTCCGGGCCGGCTTCTCCGCCTTCTGGAGCATCGCCGAGATCAGCGTCAGGTCCTTGAGGGCCAGCTCGGTGCAGATCACCTCGATGTCCCGGGCCGGGTCCACCGAACCCGACACATGGGTCGTCTCCGGATCCTCGAAGCAGCGGACCACCTGGGCGATCGCCTCCACCTCGGCGATGTGGCCGAGGAACTGGTTGCCGAGCCCCTCCCCCTGCGCCGCTCCCTGGACCAATCCGGCGATGTCCACGAAACGGACTGTCGTGGGAACCACCTTCTCGGTCGGCACCAGTTCCGAGAGCTTCTTCAGCCGCGGGTCGGGGACCGGAACGATCCCGACATTCGGCTCGATCGTGCAGAAGGGATAGTTGGAAGCGGCCACCCCGTTGCGGGTCAGCGCGTTGAACAGGGTGGATTTGCCGACATTGGGCAGGCCGACGATCCCGCACTGAAAACCCATCTCAGCGGTTCCCGCGGGAGGATCGTTTGAGGGGGACCGGAACCGGCTCCTCCGGCTCCCGGTAGGTGTACAGCTCTCCCCGGTAATTGCGCAGGACCGCGGCGCCGTCCCGGTAGGCGATCACCGTCTCCGGGCCGATCGGGATCTTCCCGCCGCCGCCGGGCCCATCCACGACGAAGGTGGGGACGGCGTAGCCGCTCGTGTGGCCCCGCAGCCGCTCGATGATCCGAACCCCCTCGGCGATCCGGGTCCGGAAGTGAGAGATCCCCTCGGCCGGATCGCACTGGTAGATGTAGTAGGGGCGGACCCGGACCTTCAACAGCTCCTGCATCAGCCGCTTCATCACCTCCGGGTCGTCGTTGATCCCCTTGAGCAGCACGGTCTGGGAGCCGAGCGGCACCCCGCTGTCGGCCAGCAAGTCCATCGCCCGGGCGACTTCGGGGGTCACTTCCTTCGGATGGCAGAAATGAAGGGACATCCAGACCGGCTTGTGCTTCCGAAGAACCGCGC
>PCVW01000054.1:0-5614 GCA_002787095.1 Candidatus Omnitrophica bacterium CG11_big_fil_rev_8_21_14_0_20_64_10
TTCACGCAGTACGAGCGGCGGGACGGCGGCAAGCTGGCGGACCTGCCGCAGAAGAACATCGACACCGGCATGGGGCTGGAGCGGCTGGCGGCGGTGATGCAGGGCAAGGCATCGGTCTTCGAGACCGATCTGTTCGCCCCGATCGTCCGGGCGGTGGAGACACTGGCCGGCGGCGGTGAGGCCCCGGCCATCCGGGCGATCGCCGACCATGTCCGGGCGTTGACCTTCCTGATCCGGGACGGGGTGATGCCGGGCAACGAAGGACGGGGCTATGTCCTCCGGATGCTGCTGCGCCGGGCGGCGCGGCACGGCCGCCGGCTGGGGATCGCCGGGCCGTTCCTGGATCGGCTGGTGCCGGCGGTGGTGGAGGCGATGGGGGCCGGTTACCCGGACCTCGCCGGGCGGGCCGGCCGGATTGCCGAGGTGATCCGGACCGAGGAGGAGCGGTTCGACCGGACGCTGGAGGAAAAACTGCCGATCCTCCGGCAGACGGTGGAGCGGCTCGGCCCCGGCGGGGTCTTCCCGGCGGACGCCGCGGCTCGTTTTTACGACACGCACGGCCTGAGTCTGGAGGAGATCGCCGAAAGCTGCCGGGCCGCGGGGGTGACCCCGCCGCCGCCGGCTGATTTCGAGGCGGCGCTGGATCAACTGCAGGCCGCCTCCCGGGCCGGCTCCGCCTTCGCCGGGGATGTCTTCGCGAAGGACGCGGCGCGGGAACTGGTCGCCGGGCTCAAGCAGACGACCCGGTTCATCGGCTACGATCGTCTTTCGGCGGCCGGGCGGGTGGTGGCCCTGCTGCGGGGGGAGAAGCTGGAACCGTCGGTCAAGAGCGCCGGTCCGGTCGGCGTGATCCTGGACGCCACCCCCTTTTACGGGGAGGCGGGCGGCCAGGTGGGGGACGCCGGGGAATTGACCGGTCCGTCGGGCCGGCTTCGGGTGCTGGACACCCAGTGGATCGGCGCAACGCTTCTGCATCGGGCGGAATTGCTGGAGGGGAAGATTGCCGTGGGGGAGCAGGTGACCGCGTCGGTGGATCCGGTCCGGCGGGAGCAGGTGGCGCGCAACCACACCGCGACCCATCTGCTGCACGCGGCGCTTCGGAAGGTGCTGGGAGAGCATGTGACGCAGGCCGGCTCGCTGGTGGCGCCGGACCATCTGCGGTTCGACTTCACGCATGGGCGGGGGCTGCCGGCCGGCGAGCGGCAGTCGGTCGAGGACCTTGTGAATCAATGGATCGCCGGGCATTTCCCGGTCCGGACCGACACGATGACGATGGCGCAGGCCCGGGAGGCCGGGGCGATGGCCCTCTTCGGCGAGAAATACGGCGACTCCGTCCGGGTGGTTTCGATCGGGACCGTCTCGAAGGAGCTGTGCGGCGGGACCCACCTGCATGCCAGCGACGGGGTGGGGCTGCTGACGATTGTGGAAGAAGGGTCGGTCGCCGCCGGCACCCGTCGGGTCAAGGCCCTCTGCGCGGAGTCGGCCCTGGAGGGATTGGAGGGGCAGCGGCTCCGGCAGGCGGAGGAATTGGAGCGGTTGATTCAGGCGACCGCCGAACTGGAAAGCTGCTGGAAGGGGTTGGGCGGGAAGGTTCCGGCCCCCCTCCCGAAACGGGGCGGCGCCCCGGCGGCGGGGGAGCGCTCGTTGGCCGGCTATCGGGCGGAGTTTCTGCGGCAGGCAGAGCTGCTGGAGCAGCTCAAGCGGCGGCAGAAGGGGGCCCAGCGGGGGATCCGGGAGCGGGAGAGTGCGGCGGCCCGGGACAAGGCGGGGGAGCTGACCGGAGAGACGATCGGCCCCTGGCCGGTTTACCTGACGCAGTTTTCCGATCCGATGGATCACGCGGCCCTGCGGGCTTTCGGGGACGGGGTCCGGAAGAAGGAGCCCTCGGCGGTCTTCTTCCTGGCCGATCCGCGCGGTTTCTTCGTTGCCGGCACCGGCGGGCGTCCGGAGGCCCGGGCGTTGGTCCGGATCGCGACCGATCTGGCCGGCGGCTCCGGCGGGGGCCGGCCGGAGCTGGTGCAGGGAAAGCTGGCCGATCCGGGGAAATTTTCGGAAGTGAAACGGGAACAGAAACGGTTCATTCAGGAACAGGCAAAGGCATCGTGAAATGAGAGTCGTTCGCGTTCGCAGCCAAGAGTGGGAAAAACTGGTCAACCGGGGGGTCAAGCGGCGCCCCCGGGTGGAACAGCGGGTCCGCACGATCCTGGAGGCGGTCCGCCTCGAGGGGGACACCGCGCTGCTCCGCTTCACCCGGCAGTTCGACCGGGTCGCGCTTAAGCCCCGGCAGTTGAAGGTGACCGAGGCGGAGACCTCCGCCGCTTTTCAGAACATCAGCCCGAAGTTTATCTCGGCGCTGCGGACGGTGATCGACAATGTAAACAAGTTCTACCGGGACTCGGCCGAGAAGTCTTGGAAGCGGCGGGACAAGGACGGCGTGATCCTTGGGGAGCAGGTGATTCCGCTGGGCCGCGTCGGGGTCTATGTCCCCTCCGGCACCGCCCCGCTGGTCTCGACGGTCTACATGTCGGTCCTGCCGGCCAAGATCGCGGGCGTCCAGGAGGTGATCCTCTGCACCCCGCCGAAGGCGGACGGGTCGGTGGACCCCCACATCCTCGTCGTCGCCTCGCTGCTGAAGGTCAACGCGATCTACAAGATCGGCGGGGCCCAGGCGATCGCCGCGATGGCCTTCGGCACCAGGACGGTGCCGGTGGTGGACAAGATCGTCGGTCCCGGCAACGCGTATGTGACCGAGGCCAAGCGGCAGGTCTACGGCTACACCGACATCGACATGACCGCCGGCCCGACCGAGATCGCGGTGCTGGCCAACCGCAGCGCCAATCCGGAATTCGTCGCCCGGGACCTGGAGGCGGAGAACGAACACCACCAGGGGCTCGCGATGCTCGTGACCACCTCGAAGGCGCTGGCCCAGACGATCCGGAAGCAGGTGTCCGAGGGTGTGATCATCCTGGTCAAGAACCTCAACGAGGCGGTCGAGGTGGTCAACCAGCTGGCCCCCGAGCACCTGGAGATCCACATCAAGCGGCCGGAGGCGATCCTGAAGAAGATCCGGACCGCCGGCACGATCTTCCTCGGCCCCTGGTCGCCGGCCTCGGTCGGGGACTATGTGGCCGGCCCCAGCCATGTGCTGCCGACCGGCGGCTCGGCCCGATTTTTTTCCGGGCTCGGGGTGCGGGATTTTTACCGGGTCAGCCACCTGATCGGTTATTCTAGAAAGGCGTTGGAAGCGTCCCGGGAGCAGATCGAACGGCTGGCGTTGATCGAAGGGCTGCCCAAACATGCCGCCTCGGTCACCGCCCGCTTCGGAAAAGAGGTGGCTGGGTGAAACAACGGACGGTCGCGATCGAACGAAGCACCCGGGAGGTGCGGGTCCGGGGCCGCCTGAACCTCGACGGTTCGGGGCGGGGGAAGATCGACACCGGGATCCCGTTCCTCGACCACATGCTGGAGCTGTTCGCCAAGCACGGTCTCTTCGATCTTCAATTGACCGCCCGGGGGGACCTGCAGGTGGACCGCCACCACACGAATGAGGATGTGGGTCTGGCCCTCGGAGAGGCGTTCCGGAAGGCGCTCGCGGACAAGCGGGGGATCCGCCGAATGGGCTCCGCCTTCGTCCCGATGGATGAAACGCTGGCCCGGGCCCGGGTGGTGGCCGATTGGAGCGGCCGGCCCCACCTGTCGTGGGGCGGGGTCAAACCCGGCCGGTCTGTCGGCGCCACTTCGACCGGCTACCGGATGACCGACGCGAAACACTTCCTGGAAGGGTTCGCCGCGCAGGGGGGATTGACTCTGCATGTGGACCTGCTCAAGGCGGGGGAGGACCTGCATCACATCCTGGAGGCGGTCTTCAAGGCGCTCGGCCGGGCGCTGCGGGAGGCGGTGGAGCGGGATCCCCGCGTTAAGGGGATCCCCTCTTCAAAGGGACGGCTGTGATCGCGATCGTGGATTACGGCATGGGGAACCTGGGGTCGGTCGCCAAGGGGGTGGCCCGGGTGGGCGGCCGGGCGGGTGTGACCTCCGATCCGGCCCGGATCCGGCGGGCGAACGGGGTGATCTTCCCGGGCGTCGGGGCTTTCGGAGAGGCGATGCGGGAGTTGAAGCGCCGCCGCCTCGTGGCCCCTTTGTTGGAAGCGATCGAGCGAGGGACGCCGTTCCTCGGGCTCTGCCTGGGGCTTCAGCTCTTGTTTGAGCGCAGCGAAGAGTCGCCGGGCGCCCGGGGACTGGGCGTTTTTCCGGGAGTCGTCCGGAAGCTCCGGGGGGGACGGGGGCTGAAGGTCCCGCACATGGGCTGGAACCAGATTGAACCGGTGGGCCGCGACAACCCGCTGCTGAAGGGGGTGCCGCGGGGCGCTTTCATGTATTTCATTCATGGGTATTGCGCCGAGCCGAAGTCGGGAAGGGTGACAGCCGCCCGGACCCGCTACGGCCGGTTGTTTCCATCTGTGGTGTGGGATGGGGGGAGCGTGTGGGCCACGCAGTTCCATCCCGAGAAAAGTCAAACTTGGGGATTGAGGATACTCAAAAACTATGTGGAGTGGTGTTCATGCTGATTGTTCCTGCGATTGATTTGAAGGGGGGGAAGGTGGTGCGTCTCGTCGGCGGGGATTTCTCCGAGGAGATCGTTTACGGAGAGGACCCGGTCGAGGTGGCCAGGAAGTTCGAGGCCGCCGGAGCCGCCTGGCTTCATGTGATCGACCTGGACGGGGCGCTGACCGGCACGCCGCGGCACCTCAAGCAGGTCACGGAGATCGCCAAGAGCGTCAAGATCCCGGTGCAGACCGGCGGCGGGATCCGAAGCGCCGAGGCGATCGAGCGCTATCTGAAGGCCGGGGTCCGCCGGGTGATCCTGGGGACCAAGGCCTGCCTGCACGAGGGCTTCATCACCGAATCGGTGCAGAAGCACGGCGACCGGATCGCCGCGGCCGTGGATGTCAAGGACGGCCGGGTCACGATCGAGGGCTGGGTCCGCCGGGAATGGATGGGCCCCAAGGCCCTTGTGGACCGGCTGCTGGACCAGGGGGTCAAGACGATCATCTACACCGACGCCAGCCGGGACGGCAAGCTGCTGGGTCCCGCGGTGGAAACGCTCAAGGAGATCCTAGATTTCCTCGGGGATCGGGCCTCCTTCATCGCGTCCGGCGGCATCGGGACCCTCAACGATCTGAAGCAGCTGATGCCGCTGGAGGCGGTCGGCCTGGACGGCGTGATCGTCGGCCGGGCCCTGTACGACGGCAAGATTGACCTCAAGGAAGCCATTGCCCAATGCTCGCCAAAAGGATCATCCCCTGCCTCGATGTCAAAGCCGGCCGGGTCGTCAAAGGGGTCCGGTTCGTAAAGCTCCGGGACGCCGGAGACGCGGTGGAGGCCGCCCGGCGGTATGAGGCGGCCGGCGCCGACGAACTGATCTTCCTCGACATCACGGCTACCGCCTCCGGCCGTCGGACCCGCCGGCGGCTGGCCCGGGCGGTCGCCCGGGAGCTGTTCATCCCCTTCACGGTCGGCGGCGGCATCGGCTCCCGCCCCGGAGCCGATCCCCTGGAGGAAATCCGGGAACTGCTCGCCGAGGGATGCGACAAGATCTCGATCAACAGCGCGG
>PCVW01000054.1:5662-8507 GCA_002787095.1 Candidatus Omnitrophica bacterium CG11_big_fil_rev_8_21_14_0_20_64_10
CCCGCCGGAAGGGAAAATCCTGGGAGGTGTTCGTCCGGGGGGGGCGGACCCCGACCGGCAAGGACGCGGTTGCCTGGGCGAAGGAGGCTTGGAGGCGGGGGGCCGGCGAGATTCTGCTGACCTCGATGGACCGGGACGGCACAAAGGCCGGCTACGATCTGGAACTCACCCGGAAGGTTTCGCAGGCGGTCGGGATTCCGGTGATCGCCTCCGGCGGGGTGGGGACCCTCGAGCACCTGAAGGAGGCCTTCACCCGGGGCAAGGCGGACGCGGCGCTGGCCGCCTCGATCTTTCATTACGGCACTTACACGGTGCCGCAGGCGAAACGGTACCTAAGGCGGGCCGGCATCCCGGTGCGGCTCTGACCGTCATCTCGAGGAGCGGAGCGACGAGAGATCCCTTTGGGCGCGCCTGCCGGGATTTCTCGCTCCGCTCGAAATGACAGGGAGGGTTTCTGAGTGGCGAAGAAAAGCTGGATGGATCGGATCAAGTTTGACAGCCATGGGCTGGTGCCGGCGATTGTTCAGGACGCCGAGAGCGGTCTGGTGCTGATGATGGCCTACATGAACCGGCAGGCGGTTCGCAGAACCGTCTTAACCGGCAAGGCCCACTTCTATTCCCGCTCCCGCAAGAAACTGTGGCTCAAGGGGGAGAGCTCCGGCCACATCCAGCGGGTCCGCTCCGTTTCCCTCGATTGCGATGGGGACGCGCTGCTGGTCCAGGCCGAGCAGGTCGGCGGGGCCTGCCACACCGGCCACCGGAGCTGTTTCTACCGGAAGCTGATCGCCCGGAAGGGGTGGACCGTGGTCGGCCGCCCGCTGTTCGATCCGAAAAAGGTCTATGGCAAGTAGGAAGCGTCCGGAGAACGGCTGCCTCCCGAGCGAGGCGGCCTTCCTGCGGCTGGCCCGCCGGGGCAATGTCATCCCGGTTGTCCGGGAGATCCCGGCCGATTTCGAGACGCCGCTGTCCGCTTACCTCAAGCTGGCCGGCGCCGGCCGGGGGCCCAGTTTTCTTTTGGAGTCGGTCGAGGGGGGGGAGCGGCTGGCCCGCTACTCTTTCCTCGGGGCGGCTCCCGCCTTCACGATCAGCTCCCGCGGGCATCAGATGACCCTGCGCCGGGGCCGTCGGACCCGGCGGTGGCGGACCGCGGTGGACCCGCTGACCGAGCTGAAAAGCGTCCTGGCCGATTACAAGGAGGTGCCGGCGCCGGGGCTGCCCCGCTTCACCGGGGGGCTCGTCGGCTACGGCGGCTACGATCTGGCCCGCTTCCTGGAGCCGGTGGGAGAGCGGCTGCCGGACCGGCTGAATCTGCCCGACGCCTTCTGGATGCTCAGCGACACCGTCGTGGTCTTCGATCATGTCGAGCGGCGGATGAAGATCGTCGCCAACGGCATCGTCGAGCCGGGGTTCAAGGCGGGGTTGCCGGTCCGGGCTCGGCGGGCTTATCAAAAGGCGGTCCGCCGGATCGAGGAGCAGGCTCGGAAGCTTCAGCGCCCCTTGAAGGCGCCGGCGCCCGTCCGCCGCCGGGGCCGCTCCCTGACCGTCCGCTCCAACATGACGCCGTCCGATTTCCTGAAGAAGGTTTCCCGGGCGAAGCGGGCGATCGGCCGTGGAGAGGCGATCCAGATCGTCCTCTCCCAGCGGTTTGAGACGCCGGTCTCCGCCCCGCCGTTCGAGATCTACCGGGCGCTGCGCTCCCTGAACCCTTCTCCCTACATGTTTTATCTGGATACCGGGGAGGCGGCCCTCGTCGGCTCTTCTCC
Organism: Candidatus Omnitrophica bacterium CG11_big_fil_rev_8_21_14_0_20_64_10; assembly: GCA_002787095.1. GTDB lineage: Bacteria > Omnitrophota > Gorgyraeia > 1-14-0-20-64-10 > 1-14-0-20-64-10 > 1-14-0-20-64-10. The sequence goes on from PCVW01000054.1 coordinate 7,426, forward strand.
CGAGACGCTGGTCCGCTGCGAGCGGGGGGTGGTGGAGGTCCGGCCGATCGCCGGCACCCGGCGCCGGGGCAGGACCGCCGCCGCCGACCGTGCCATCGCCGAGGGGCTGCTGCGGGATCCGAAGGAGCGGGCCGAACACCTGATGCTCGTGGATCTGGGGCGCAACGATGTCGGACGGGTGGCCCAGACCGGCACCGTCCGGGTTTCGGATCTCATGACGGTCGAGCGGTATTCCCATGTCATGCACCTGGTCAGCCAGGTCTCCGGGAAACTGAAGAAGGGGTTGGGCCCGATCGAAGTGCTGAAGGCCGCCTTTCCGGCCGGCACGGTGACCGGGGCGCCGAAGGTCCGGGCGATGCAGATCATCAACGAATTGGAGCCGGAGGCCCGCGGCCCCTACGCCGGGGCGGTCGGCTACATTGATTTCTCCGGCAACCTGGACACCGCGATCGCGATCCGGACGATCCTGGTCAAGGGGGGGCGGGCTTTCGTGCAGGCGGGGGCCGGCATCGTCGCCGACTCGAAACCCCGCCGGGAATTGGCGGAGACCCGGAACAAGGCGGCCGGCATGCTGGAAGCGATCCGGCTCGCGGAGGCGGGGGAAGCATGAAGAAGCAGAAGATCGTGATGATCGACAATTATGACTCCTTCACCTACAACCTCGTCCAGTATCTGGGGGAGCTGGGGCAGGCGCTGGTCGTCCACCGCAACGACCGGGTGACCCTCGACCAGATCGAAAAGGAACGGCCCGACCGGATCGTGATCTCCCCGGGGCCCGGCTCCCCGAAGGATGCCGGCATCTCCTGCGCCGTGATCCGGCATTTCGCGGGGAAGGTGCCGATCCTCGGCGTCTGTCTCGGGCATCAATGCATCGGCGCGGTCTACGGCGGGACCATCGAACGGAACTACCGGCTGATGCACGGCAAGGTCAGCCCCATCCAACACGATGGAAAGGGCCTGTTCCGGGGGCTGCCCAATCCATTCGAGGCGACCCGCTACCATTCCCTGGTGATCAACCCGAAAAGCCTGCCGGCGGAACTGCAGGTGACCGCCCGGACCCGGGAAGGGGAGATCATGGGGAT
>PCVW01000054.1:8546-9187 GCA_002787095.1 Candidatus Omnitrophica bacterium CG11_big_fil_rev_8_21_14_0_20_64_10
TCCGGAGTCGATCCTCACGACGGTGGGGCATGATCTGTTAAAGAATTTCCTTGAATTATAAAATGCGGGTAGAAATTAAGGGTACAAGGGGCCGAGGGGTCAAGGGGTCAAGTGAAGTGCTTTTTAAAAACTCAAGGGTCCGAGGGGTCAAGGGGCTTAGGGTCCAAGTGAAGATCATAGAAAAAACTGAAGGGTAACAGAAATCAAAAAAACCACTTGAATCCTTGAACCCTGGATCACTATAGGTTCTTGAATCCTCGAACCCTTTTTACCCACTGAATGGGAGAAGAACCTGAAATTATAAAAAGGACTTTTTATGATCGTCAATGCCGTTAAAAAACTTGTGGTTGGCACGAACCTGAGCCGGGAGGAGTGTTACGGGGCCATGGATGACATCATGGGCGGCCGGGCCACGCCGGCGCAGATCGCCTCCTTCATCACCGCGCTCAGGATCAAGGGAGAGACCGTGGAAGAGATCGCGGCCTGCGCCCAGGTCATGAGGGACCGGGTGGTCAGGGTCCATGTGGAAGCCGAGGACCTGGTGGATACCTGCGGCACCGGCGGTGATGGGGCCAGGACCTTCAATATCTCCACTACGGCCGCCTTTGTGGTGGCCGGGGCCGGGATCACGGTTGCCAAAC
>PCVW01000039.1 GCA_002787095.1 Candidatus Omnitrophica bacterium CG11_big_fil_rev_8_21_14_0_20_64_10
AAATCGCCATGACGGGTGTCCTTGGAAAACTCGCCAATAGCGCGGGCCGTGCCATTCTGCCACTCCCGCACATCCAGGGAATTCACGCAATGGACGTTCGCCTTGCCGTCTCCGGCAATAATCATCATGGTCTTAGCAACCTTCTTCAGTCGGTCGTCAAAGTCCACAGCGTAAAGGTGCTCGTTCGCGTATCGGTAGAGTTGTTCCCGGCTCCATCCGTACATCCTTTGGACGTGCCGGATTGTGTGGATGAGAAAGCCGCACGATCCGCACGCCGGGTCAATGACCTTCTCGCCATCCTGAGGGTTCAGCATCTTGACCGCCATTTTCACCACGGGGCGGGGCGTGAAGTATTGGCCCTTCTGCCCCTTTTGCTCAGGATTAATCAGATATTCGAAGGCGGCATCTACGACTTCGAGGTCGGTGTGGGCCAGGGAAAACGGCTCAATGGCTGAGGCGCAGAGCTTCAGGGCTTCACCTTGAAGCTTCAGATGCTCACCCTCATCAAAAATTTCGCTCCAATGGGGCCGTTGCTTGGCCGCTTGGAACAGGTCGTTGAATCGGCGGTAGATGTCTTCCGGTGTGCCAACTGGAACGCGGAAGTCAACGGGATCGGACGATTTTTTCTTTGGCTGGAACTCGTCGTGCAATTTGGCGAAGAACAGTTTGAAAAGCTCATCGAAGGCATTAACCCCAGCATTGGCAAGAGCATCATGCTCAAGCTGAACGATGAGCGCCCGCAGATTCGGTACGGGTTGAAGCTCCGCGTAGGTCAGGGGTTTTAAGATGGCCTTTAGGTCTTCACCAAGTTTCGGCAGGCGGGGAATGGTGCGGTACTTGTACGGAGCTTTCTTAGTAGCCCTAGCCTCCTCGCGAAGTTGAAAACTATACTCGTTCCCATTGGACCAGCAACCGAAAAAGCACCCAGTCCAGTTCAGATAACTGCGGAGTTGTTCAAGCCCTTCCTTTGAATCGGGTTTTTTCAGTTCAAATAGGATGTAAGGGTCTGTGCAAGCATCATCGCTGAAAATAGCAATGTCGGCCCGCTCCTTCTCGGCGTCCTCGCCCATCTGAACTGCCCATTCGACTTGAAGGCGGGCCAGCGGGTATTTTAGGGAGTCTTGAATCCAGACAAGGAAAAGTTGGCGGACAACCTCTTCCGGCTTCGCCCGCAACCAGCGTTCGCGCTTGACGCACCAGATTTCGATTTTGTCTTCTCCGACCTCCCGGAGTTTGATCTTGTTGCGCTCGCCTTTCATGAAGAACTTCAAGCCTTGCTTGAGGTTCGGATCACCGAAAATGCGGTCGAGAAGTTCGTTTTGCATAGCGGGACTCATGGGTTCCTCTGCTTGGAGAATGGCGAGGGGGGGATTTTCATGCCGGTTTGTATGCTTTCCGTTGGGGACCCAGCTCTTTGGCAATGGTATTGACCACCCAGTTTTGTAAGGTGGTATCCAGCTCTGCAACTTGGATACGCATTTTCTTGTGGAGTTCTTCGGATACGCGGATGTGGAGCATTCGGCCAGGTCGGTTGTCTCTTTTAGGCATTGGGGCCTCTCTGTACAGATCTAATATATCCTGGATACATTAGGTCGTCAAGTCTATTTCGAGCATGGTTACTCAAAATCCCTGAGTTTGAAGGCAGCCTTGAACGCCAGTAGGTTGGAGTGGAGGTTGCCGCTCTTCATCATCTGCTGGAGTAGTAAGGGATTCTTGGCCAGTTGGTCCACCCTAGCGTCATGCTCCTGGCAGGACTCATAGGTGAGGTTGTAGCAGTGGCGGCAGCCGAAGTATTTACCGCCTCCGAGGTAGAGTTTCAACACCCTCCGGGTGCAGGCGATCCCGTTGGTGACCAGAGGGCAGAGAAACCACCACCGCTTCCCGCCATAACGACAAGGCGCTGCTGTCAGACGGACGGGATAATTCAGGTTCTCCTTCTCGTCATTATGTCGTTGCGTTTGGGTGTATTGGAACCGAATTTCCCCGGCCCATTCCTGGACGGAGACCTGAAAGCTGATGCTTCCCGTCTCCTCCCCCTGGCCGTTCGTCCACTTCATGCCACCGGCCTGCCAGCCGCAGAAGTAGCCGTGCTTCTTCAGGAAGGTGGTGCTGATGGATTTGCACTCCCCCACGGTTGTTTTCTTGTCCGCCCGCCAGCTCATAAAACAGTTTCTCCCATCGGAATCCTTCCTAAATCATTAGGGAAAACGGACAAACCGGCCAACCTCCCAGCACAGAGCAGGGCAAGATAGCTGGTAGCTTTTCTACGAAACGAAGCCATTTCAGGTCTCGTCCAGCACGATAGGAGGAGGGAGGGTCTCCCCCTTTCGGCTTCTTTGGAGCCGTTCGAGTTGATTGATGGCCTTGTACAGTTGCCGGTCCAGGGACGCCTCGTAGCGGATGATCTTGTCCAGTTGCCAGTGATGCTCCGGCAGGGAGGCGAGTAAAGCTGCTCGTTCCAGCTCGCCGTTGGCCTGGGGTTCCAGCGTCTTGATCTCGGCCTGGGCTTGCTCAATGGCCGCTTCCTCCGTCTGAGTGAGTTCCTGGCGGATTTGGTCTTCCGTCAGCCCCTGTTCCTTGAGCCAGTCGCGCACCTGCTTCGGCTCCTCCGCCTCGAAGCCCTTGCGCTCGGCCACCTTGAAGTAGCTGTCCGCCCAATTCTTCACCTCCTCGTCGGAGAGGATATCGTAGCCCTCCTGAAGGTACTGCTTCTCCTGCTGATGATGAGCCAACCGCTTCTTGGCCGCCGCAAGCCGCTCGCGGGCGGTCTTTGGGATGTGGGAGGCGTACTCATCCTCGTCTTCATCAGGCTCCTCAGTGGTCTTGCGGCAGTCGTCCAGTTGCTTGCGGAGGCAGCCCAGCTCAAACCACAGCACGCGCCGCTTGCGCCACAGCGTCACGGCGATCTGTTCCACCAGGGTGTCCTCCATTGCCCCATCAGGCTTGAAGTAGTCCCAGAGGCCATTGTAGAGCCGCAGATAAGCCTCCTTGCGCTCCTGGCCTTCTCCTTTTGGGATCACCACCGCGTCGCTCAAAATGCCGTGCTTGACCGCGTTGAGCTTAACTATCTCCTTGCCCTCCTCCGTCTTTGGCCCCGTGGACTTCTGCGCGTTCTGCTGGTTCGCCTTAGCTTGCTTCTCTGTCGCCATGCCGACCACCTCCAAAGAATGTCTGAAACGTCGGGAATGTCAGCGGATCGAGCCGCCGCGCACTCACGCCGACGTTTCTGACGGTTCCGACGTTATTTCCGACCCCACCCCGTACTTCTGGCACAGTGTCCGCAACTGCGCCTCGTTCCACCGGATGCCCCGGCTGCCGTCGCTCATCCTTGCCCGATCCAAACCCAGTGCCTTGAGCCGCCAGCCAACCCTGCGGGTGCTGAAGCGGCTCCGCTCAGGCAGCTCCGCGTTGAGCGCGTCGGTGATCGTCCTGACCGACAACACGCCTCCGCGCACCTCAGCGGCGCTCCGCGCAATGGCGCTCAGGATGTTCGCCTCAAGGCCCTCCGAGCGGTCCATACGCCGCTCGGCCTCCAGCGCCAGCGCCAGTTCCAGGAACTCCGCCTCCCGCTCTGGACGCGTCAGCCGAATCATCTGGCAGAGCGGCTTGAGAATGTCGCCCAGCCGCCCCGCCGACGGTTTCAGCAGGTCGGGAAACGGCTGCCCGAGGTAGCGAGCGCGGAAGGCTACCAGGCGTTCTTTGAGGGGCCGGGCTGCCTCCGGGGTCACCTCCAGATCAAACCGTTTGGCGCTCTCCGGCATGGTGATTTGGATGGCCCGAGTCTCCAAGATGTGATGGACGTTCTCGTTGGTGCCGATGATAGTGGCCCCAAACGGCTCAAAGTAGACAGTGTCCTGGTGCGGGCCGCGCTCCGGGTAGAGGACGCGGGCGATGCGGACGCCCCGCTCGAAGCGGTGCAGGATCACGTCTTCGCTCTGGTGGCGCTCCGCCTTCTTCCACAGGTCCATCACATCGAAAAAGAGGGTAGCCCGCCAGTGCGTCGCCAGCCGGATGAGGTTGGATTCCCGAAGGGTCTCAACGTGGACGCCTCGATAGGCGACGTAGATCATGCCCTTACCCGTCCGACTCTTGCCGCGCTCCGGCACCGCGAAGAAACAGATGATCGGCGAGAACAAACACGGCTCCAGCCGGTAGGTGTGCAAATCCCACGCCGCCAGCAGATCGTAGTGCCGCTCATCGGGCAGGTCGGAAATAGCCTGGTGGTAAGCCCGAAGATCGTCAAAGAGCAGGGCGTCCGCTGCCGCACCTTGACCGCGTTGCTCCTCGTAGAACCGCAGCACTTCATCCGCTCGCGGCATCAACCAGGGGATTTGCTCCCTGGGAGGCGGAAGGTACCGGACCCCCTCAACGACGGCCTCGGGTTGGATCACAAGCTGCTCTCCCGCCTTGACCAGATAAGCGGGCTGTCCTTGATGCTCGACCACGTCCACCAAGCCTGGAAAGACGGCGGAAAATCGTGTCTCCTCGGAGCCACCGCCAGCCGTTGGCTGTTCCGGCTTCGGCGTCAGTCGCGCCAGCTCTTGGCGCAGCGCCCCAACGGAGTAGCCGAGCTTCTTCACGGCAATGGCCCGCAGGTAGGCTTCCTGTTCCAGCGCGGAGGGAACTTGCGCGACGCGGGCGATTACGTCCTGCAAGGGGCGTAGCTGGCCTAGCTGAAGCGCTTCAATTCGCCCCGGCAACTCCACGTCTTTGTGAGCGAGCGCCGCCGGGCTGGTGATCTTGTCTTTCCACGAACACCCCGAGCAGTCGAAGCCCTGCTCCTGAACATAGCGGCAAGAATGGGGGCCGGTGTCCTTCGCCGCATGGTCAAACTTGCGGGCGGCCTCCTTCGCACTGTAGGTCGGGTGCTCACGGCTGAAGCGGTGGAACTGCTCACGTCCTCCCTCGAAGGGGGCGCAGTTGGAGGCCACGGCGTACCAGAACGGCTCGGAAACCTCCGCTTGGTGCGTGGTGGCCCATCGGAAGAATTGGCAGCCGGTCAGGAGTTTCTGCGCCCATTCTTGCGTGTCCGAAGCGGCAGACTGGGGAGGTTGCTGGTGCGGGATGACGGGAACAGTGACACTCAACAAGTCGGTGAACTCTGAGAGGCTGTACTGCCGGTCCGGCTCGAACGCCTCAATCGTCACGGGAACGGGTGCGGCGGGGTCTTTGACGTTGTGGGTCCCAGGGAGGCGGAGAATCCTGGCGAGTTCCGCTACTTGGCGATCCCCACCCAGAGCAAAGGCCAGTGCCTTCAAGTGCGCCTCGATTCTGGCAACGTCGGCAGGGCCGGTGATTTCCTCAAGCTCTTTGAGCCGCCAGTAGGCGTGGTAGCCGTGACCGGAATCTACAATGGCGGTTGGCGTCAGCGGAAACTCGCAGAGGCGCTTGAGGGACTCCGGCTTGTCCCCCTTGAAGGTCTTGGCGTCCAGGTCCGCCCACAGGCACCAGACGAGCTTGACGGCATTTTTGGTCCCTTCCTGTCGGCTCCGGGGGCAGACCCCGAAGTAGACGTGGAATTGCTTGGCGAGGGCGTCAATGCCCACCTGCTCGGCGGAAAAGGCTTCGAGAGAAGGATAGAACCGGGACTGTGGGTCTGGGTCGAGAGGGTGGATCGCTCTTATCTCGATGAATCCGCCCCTGAGATCAGGAAATAGCGTTTCAAGAAACTGTCGGACTGTTGTCACCGGAACCTCCACATTGTTTTGACGTTGCCAACACGTTTTCGCCACGTTCGACACTTCGGATTAACTCCTCAAACTTCCTGATAATTACCTGTAAAAACAGGTCCCCCGCTTGACGGGTGAGGGGGTGGAAACAGTGAATCTGCTTTCCGTTGGGCAGGATCTTGACCGGGAATACCAGGCGGTAACCGGAGCCGTCCGGGCGGGTATGAATTCCGATGTTGCCCAGGTAGATTTGGCCGTTGAGGACACAGGAGGCAAAGGCGACCAGCCCGCCTTGGGGTTTAACGGGGAGAATCTCTACCTCAGAGATGGCCAGGGGAAGCTGCCCGGAGGCTTCAGGGGGCATGGGTGTCTCCTGGGGAGAGTTGCGCGGGGCTGGCTTTGGCCTCCCACTCAGCCAGGATCGTGAGGAAGTCCACCACCCGCTCCGTCATCAGACGAGCGTCCTCACTGGTCAGCTTTCGAGAGGTCCTCGGCTGCCAGAAGGCAATGTTTTTATCCAGGAATTCTTCGCGTTGTTCTTTCATGCCAAGCGCACCTTTTTTGGTGTTCTTGGCAGAAGATTACAATGAGAGGGTGGGTACTACGGGGGGAGCAGAGGGGAAATTACTGGGAAAACTTCGGGTTGATGCGGTAGGTACCCTTTGTCTTACCTTTGACGACGAGAGTATTCCATGCCGAGGACCCCTTGAACACGTCCCGGAGTCGTTCACTTGAGATGTTCAATTCTTCCAGAAGGGCGGCTTGGCTCATTACTGGAGTTCTATCCCGCATGGCCTTGATAAGGCGTTCGGTTACCCGCGCCTGGTTTGTGCTCAACTCCCAAGTAGTTTCGCCATGCCGCACCATCCTAAAATCCGGCGAATGAACCAGCGTCTCCACTTGTTGTTTTTTGGGCCAACCTGCCAGCATGAGCAGGCAAGACGGGGGCAGCCGCCTTTTCACGATGTCTCGGGCTCGTTGCTTGACAGCAGCGGTCAAAACCTGGGTTACTTCTTGTGCGTGTCGTTTGTGCAGATCGAGGAGGCGGCGGGCGTTCTCATCCGTCGAGCCCTCCAAGGCGCGGATGGCCGGTGCTGCTTCTCCAAATCGAGAGAAGAACTGCTCGTCGGACATCGTGAGAATTTCTCCGGCGGTCCTGGCATAGGACTCCGCGAGCGTCACGTCTTTGGGGTCTGTGCGCTCGCCGGTCAACAAGTCCGCCGCGTACATTTCTTGAGGGTCATGCTTGGAAGCGCCAGCCGCAAGTACGGCAAAACGGCGATCTATGCATTGAGAGCAACGCCCGCAGTGCGGGTTCAGCTTGGTGGCTTGGAACGTCTTTGAGCAACTGCGGGTCCGCTTGATGAGCTGCGGACGCAAGCCTTGGGCAATCCGTACTACATCCGTCTTGGTCTTCCAGAGAAACGGATTTTCGACGGCGAAAGTGCGGCCGGTGATTAGGCTCAATAGTTCGGCAAAGCCTCGTAGAGTTTTCGGGTGCGTGGTGCGCGTAGCCCTTGCCCCGATGATTTGCGCGGATACGGGCAGATTCATGCTGACCACGCCGTTCTCGTAAAATCGTACCCTGTTCAGCTTGAACATGTGGGCAACGGTTGCGGCGAGCGAGACGTAGAGGAACGACCGGCTGCGCTGGGTAATCTCTCGGCTTAGCACTTCATCTTTGCGTACCCACACCGGAATGTAGAATGGCTTGAGCGGTCTCGGGCAAAGCTCGACCAGATCTTTCATCAAAGCAGTCTGCCAGCCAGCAGTTTTCGGCGAAGAGCGGTGGGACACCAGCGCCACACGCTTCTTCTGCCCGATTAGCTCAAGAGCGCCTGCCAACGAATCCAGGCCACCCGAGAACAGGCAGACTTCTTCGGCGCGAAAGCTCCCCACCTCCCCTTGGGCGAACTCAAAATAACTCTCGGCTTCTGGCGGAGAAGCGAGCTTCTGGAAGGTGAATTCATAGTTGTCCTCCGATAGAAACCCGAGCGTTCCTGACAGCGCTTCGAGGACCTCTGCGCGTTTCCAGAACCCCGGTTGCCTGACAGGGATGACAAAGCGGAACTGGCGGCGCCAGTCTGCTCCCACGTTCGCCGTTCCGTCGCCTCCCCTGGTAACGGCTTGGTCGGCACAGAAGACGTATGTGGCAATCTCCAAGAGGTCCGTGAACAGTGGGGGCAGTTTGGCCACCAGTCGGCGACTGATGTCGGTTACTTTGAGCGTGATGTTCTGGTGGGGCTCGGAAAGAGCTAGCGCGAAGGTTTTGCTGCTCTTGCTGAGAGAACCAGGGGGAGAGCACGACCCGCAGAGGACGACATGCTCATGGCTCATCCTCAGGTCGCCTCCGCTGTAGCTCGTTCCGAATCTTTCCTAGCGCGACATGAAGAAATGCCCTTGTTTTCTCGGGCGTGATGCCGCCTTCAAAGTTTGTTTTTGAGAACCATCCCCCAGCGAATTCCTCGACGATTCGGGTAGCTTGATGACAATGGAGGCGGAGAGCCTCGTTAAACTCCGTGTGGGCCTTGATGTTTGGGAGGGGCCCGTTGGGTCCGACGCGTCTCGATAATTCGCGGCTGAGAAAGTAACCCAAATAGCGGTTGAGGAATCTCGTGAGGAATCCTCTCGCAAGTAGACTAAATTGCTTCGGGGTAGAGAGATCCTTGACCGCCAGCCGCAGGTCTTCAATGCCGGAACCAAAAAGGGAGTGGGTTTTCTCGGCACAAAAAGCGGTGAGACTTTCCGTCGCCGCCAACCGAGCCATCTCGCCAATGTCAGTACGGCGCTTGGACCGCTGTGCCTCTCGGTCTACCGCCTCGGCGAGCGCAGTCGTTAGCTCAAGGATGGTGGCTTGCGGGGACAGATCAATCCCGTGGCTGCGAAGGCGGTTTGCGAAATCAGTCTGGCGGGCTTCAAGAGGGAGTTGCGTGAGGAGCCATGCGCTGTAGACGAGGCCGGGGTCGTCTGCGGCTGTTCTGAAACTGCGAGAGGCGGCTTCGAGGGTAGCGGAAGCTATGCGGGGGGCATCGAGACTTTCATCGAGGAGGGCGACGACCTGTCGCCAGTTTCGCGTCCTGGGCAAGACGCCAAGCCGAATATGCCCCATCCGTCCTCCGTTTCCGGCTCGCTATTCGGGGAGGTACAATAGCAGAGGCCACCAGTGGGTGCCCGTCATTACAGCAGAAATTCAGGCAGAGGACAATAACCGTTGCTTCACAGAAAGGCCCGTCCCCGTGTTTTCGTTGGACGACGTGGTAAATGACCACGGCAAGTTCCTGAGCGAAAAATATCCTGCTCACGCCAAGATGTTTCGTGATCGGTTGAACACCGACCCCGAAGCTGCCAGAGCAGAGGCCGTGATTTTCTCGGCTCTCCGTCAGGCTGGTTATGAGGTAGCAGTTAATGAAGACACGGGTAAAGGGGGAGCCGATTTCCTCTGTACGAGCAGAGAAGGACAGATAGTCGCTGAAGTTCGTTGCATTCGTTCTTCAACGGTAGCCCAACACTCCAAATGGCCAGAGAAAGTGAGCGAGGAGGCGCATTTCTTTGGCCCAATTACCGATGTTATTCGTCAGTGCGTCAGCTCTAAAATTTCCCAGCTTGCGGAGCATCCTTTCCCCCGCGTGTTGTGCCTTACGACGGAGCATTGGGGCGGCGGGGTACTCTTTCATACTCTTGCGAGAGACATCATGACTTCGGAAACCAAAATCTCAATGCCCGTAGGTTCGCCGAACCCCTCAATTTCCATAACGACAGACCTCGGGGAATCCGTTTTCTTCAGATTCGACAAGGACGGGCACGTTCAGCCATGCCGCCAGAGCATCTCAGCTATTCTACTGGCTCACGTGCATGGGGACGGAACGTCGGTCCTCGGATTACTGCATCCACAACCGCAGGTAGAGTTGCCCATCGGGATGCTGCCGAATATTCCGTTCCTGAGGGCGTCGAACTGGCCATTCGCCGATGGAATAATCCAAACAGAGTGGATAATAGCGAGACCGTCCGCCAAGCGGTTCATTCACTTTCCGGCAGGGATCATGGATGAGAAATTACGGGTCAAGAAGAAACTGCGGAAGAACGGGGAGGCATAAATGACTGGCGTCAAAGGCAAGATCATACGTTCCGGCAAGAGACAGCGTCGCACGGTGTACCTGTCAAACTTTTTGGGAATGTGGACTGACGGGAGGAGATTGCACCTTACCATGCAAAAGGGGCGGCAGAACCTCCACACGAGTATCAGCCCCGGGGACGGGATGGTTTATTTCCTGCTAAGGGGTTTGTGGGAGTATGGGATGCAGCATGGGGAAACTAGTAGCGGAGAAACGCCTCGGTAAGCACGCGAGCTTCCTGACTCCTGCACCAAGTTCGGAATTCCTCTAGGAACCTGTTAAAATCACGATTAGGCAGGGCAGCAGGAGTTCGAGAATCGTCCCGTTGGGCACGCCACTTGCGTAAGCGCGCTTCCAACGGGATTCGAAGGGAGCCCCGATCCCCAGCGACGCTGGGAATACAGGTCAATCCGAATCGTTGAGGATTGACTTTCCCCGCATCGGGGCGGCTGGCCGACCTGGAGCCGCAGCGAAGCGGAGGCGTAAGGTGCCGAATCCCGTTGGGGACGCCACTTCGCCCCTCTGTACCCCTAACCCTAAATAGCGCTAACGATACGCGCGCTCGGGCCCTTGCCTTGTCTATGGCAATCTGGTTGTAAATATGATGGAATTTAATTGGAAATGAAATAGATATAGAGCACGATAATATATAAGATATAAAATCATAACATGCTTATACAAAATATCTTACAATAAATCTATTTGATATTGAACTGTAAACGAATTGGATATATGATGGATCCATGATTAAATACAGCCTCCCAAAAGATTGGATTAAATACAATCCGACCAGCGTTGCCAAAGAACTGGCAGAGGCCAAGGCAACGGTTTTATCTCTCCAGACAATTCCATATCAGAGGTCATGGGTGGAAGACTTGCAGCAAATGGAGCTAAAAAGGGAAGTCGCTGGGACATCTCGGATTGAGGGGGCAGAGCTTACCGAGAGGGAATTGGAAATTGCAATGAAAGAGACCACCGAACAAGTGATGACAAGGTCTCAGAGACAAGCGCATGCGGCGGTTCAAACCTATCGATGGATTGCCGGTGTGCCCGCTGATCGACCCATTAGTTCGGATCTGATGTTGCATATACACCGCTTGATTGTGACAGGAGCGGACGATGACCATTGCCCGCCCGGAAAGGTCCGGGGGAGAGATCAGAATGTGAACTTCGGACAACCGCGCCATCGTGGGGTCGAGGGAGGAGAAGAATGTCTCCAGGCATTCTCTGGTTTTATAGAGGTGCTGCAGCGCCAATACCGCGATCACGACCCAATCATACAGGCTTTGGCGGCTCACTATCATTTGGCGGCTATGCATCCGTTTTTAGATGGTAATGGACGGACTGCGCGGGCACTGGAGGCGTTGCTGCTTCAGCGGGCGGGACTCAGGGACACGTGCTTCATTGCTATGTCAAATTACTACTATGATGAAAAGTCAGCCTACCTCACCGCTCTCGCTGAGGCTCGCTCCAAAGGGCATGATTTGACGCCGTTCCTGTTATTTGGATTGAAAGGGATTGCTTTGCAGAGCCGGAGGCTTCTCTCCGAAATCCAATCACAGGTTTCCAAGGCCTTGTTTAAAAATATGATGTATGACCTCTTCAACCGCTTGCGCACTCAGCGCAAACGCATCCTTGCAAAAAGACAGATGGCTATTCTCAAAGCCCTTTTAGAGGTAGAGCAGTTGGACGCTCGCCAGATTTATGAGAAGACCGAGGAGCTATATAAGAGGCTGAAGAGCCCAGATAAAGCTTTTTGGAGAGATTTGGTTGGCTTGGTGGAGTTGCGAGCCATCCATGCGATTAAGGACCCAAGGGTTCGCTATGTTTTTAAAGTGCGCTTGGAGTGGCCAACGGAGATTACAGAGACCGACTTTTTTGATCGCATAAAAAAGCTTCCCAAGGCCAAGACATACCGGTTCTTACAATAGCAGGGCTGGCGATTCTTCGCGCGTGTCGCTCCACAATAGAACTCGGTTAATGAAAGTGTTTGTGATAATGTGCGATGTTTCTCTGTGATTGGCAGACATTATTCTGCTATGGGCCTGGTTGGCATGAAATGGGTTTTGGTATAATGGCGGCTCAACCTTCAAGGAGGCGTTCCATGGACAAGAGAGCAGGCAGGTATTTCGGAGTGGCGGGGGCCGCGCTGGCGGCCGGGCTGGCGTTGACGGGCTGCGCGACATCGGAGGGCTCCGGGCCTTCCAGCGCGGTGAAGAGCGCCGGGGTCGGCACCCTGGCCGGGGCCGGGTTGGGGGCGATCATCGGCCACCAGTCCGGGGAGACCGGCAAGGGGGCGGCGATCGGCGCGGCGGCCGGAGCGGCCGGCGGGTATCTGATCGGCAATGAGAAGGACAAGGCCCAGATGAAATCCGACACGGCGGCGGCGCAGGAGCAGGCCAACACGGTGGTTATCAATGTCACCAACAGCAACGGTTCCATCACGCCGGTGACGCTCAAGCGCCAGGGGAACCTCTACATTGGCCCCAAGGGGGAGCAGTACACCGCCCTTCCAACCGAAGAGCAGCTGCGCAAGGTGTACGGTTTTTAGGCGGCGGCCCGGGGTGAACGATCCCGCGCAGCAGCACCCGGGCTTCTACCACTTGGGGATCGCCCCCAAGATGCTGCAGGTCCTGGAGCATCTGAAGTTCTCATCCCCCACTCCCGTTCAGCGCTCGGCGATCCCCCTGGCGATCGAGGGGCAGGATGTGATCGCCGTTGCCCAGACCGGGACCGGCAAGACCTTGGCCTTCGGGATCCCGATGGTGCAGATCCTCGCCCATTCCGGCGGCCACGCCTTGGTGTTGGCGCCGACGCGGGACCTGGCCCTCCAGATCGAAGAAGTCTTCAAGACGATCCTGCACCCCTTCCGGATGAACGGGGTGGTGCTGATCGGCGGGATGCCGATGGGCCGGCAGGTCCAGCAGCTCTCCCGGCGGCCCCAGGTGATCATCGCCACGCCGGGCCGGCTCAATGACCACATCGATCATCGGACGGTCCATCTGGAGAAGGTGGGGCTGCTGGTCATCGACGAGGCGGACCGGATGCTGGACATGGGGTTCGCGCCGCAGGTGGAGCGGATCCTGCAGGTCCTCCCCAAAAAGCGCCAGACGCTGATCTTCTCGGCGACCATGCTGGCCGACATCGTCAAGATCGCCGCCCGGCACATGAAGACTCCCGTTCATGTGGAGATCACCCCTTCCGGCAAGACGGCCCAGGATGTCACACAGGAGCTGTTCATCGTCAAGGAGGAGAACAAGAAGAAGCTTCTGCATGCCCTGCTCGGGAAATACCGCGGCTCAGTCCTCCTCTTCATCCGCACCAAGGCGAAGACCCGGAAGATCGCCCGGTACTTGAATGAGATGGGGCACAAGGCGGTCGAGATCCACTCCAACCGCTCGATGGGCCAGCGGAAGGAGGCGATCGAGGGGTTCAAGTCCGGCCGCTATCGGGTGCTGGCCGCCACCGATGTCGCCGCCCGGGGAATCGACATCAAGAACATTGAGCTGGTGATCAACTTTGATCTGCCCGACGACGCCGAGAATTATGTCCATCGGATCGGCCGCACCGGCCGGGCCGGGCAGGCGGGCCACGCGATCACCTTCGCCGCTCCCGATCAGGGCCGGGACATTCGGAACATCGAGACCCTGATCAAGACATCCATCGCCATCGGTGCGCATGAAGGATTTGCCGCCGAGCGGTTCGAAGGTCATCCGTCGCCTGCCGCCCGGCCGGGCAGGTCCGCCGGCCGTTCGGGACGGAGATTCTCCGGAAGAGGACCTTCCCGGTTCCGCGGACGCCGCCGGTAACGATTTCGCGGGACGCAGTACAATGGTTTAAGGGATCCTTGCGATGGAGGAGGAGCATGCCGACGACCTGGCCAGCATCCTGGCCACGCTGGACCCCACCCAAGGGAAGTAGGCCAAAGGAGGAACCCATGTCTTTTAGAATCGGCTGTCTTTGTGTCACCGCCCTGCTGAGCTTCTTTCTTCCGGCCACCTCCTTCTCAGAAACCCTCGAGTTGGTTACCTACTACCCCTCGGCCGGCGGGGGCGGCGGGGGAATGCCGGACGACCTGCATGTCCGGTCCATTTCGGTGGGGACCGGCTACGCGGCCCAGCCGCCGCTCAACGGGGTCGCGATCGTCGAGGAGCGGGTCGGCATCGGCACGCCGATCCCCCAGCTGGATCTGGACATCTACAACGATGACGAGACCTTCGTTCGGGTCACGGGGACCGGCATTGCCGGCGCTCCGGAGAACTATTCGGGCCTGGAGCTGGCCGCCGACACCGATCTGGACGGCGACGCCGACCTGGCCTGGCAGTGGGCCCACAAACGGGGGGGAACGGGGAATCCCGACGACCTTCATCTGAATTATTTCGACGGTCTGGCTTGGTCCACGCTCTTGGCGGTCCGGCCGACCGGCGAGGTCGGCATCGGGCTGGGGGGCGCTCCCCCGACCCCCGGCGCCCTGCTGGATGTCGGCGGCACGGTGAACGCCGACGGCAACGTCACGATGGGGTCGAACGCCTCCATCGCGGGGGATCTGACGGTGACCGGCGCGGTCAATGCCCAGAGCATCATCAACCTGCCCAACACGATCGACGCCAACACCGGGGTGATCTACAAGGCGGGGGTGCCGTTTATCCACAATTACCGGCCCGGCGGCATCGGGGGGACCCTGGAGAACAACCTGTTCATCGGAGAGAACGCCGGGAACTTCACGATGGGGTCGGGGGGCAACGGACAGAGCAACATCGGCATCGGCATTGAAGCCTTGAGCAGCAACACCACCGGCCGGTCGAATGTCGTGATCGGCAACCGGGCGATGCGGGACAATCTCGACGGCGCTCAGAATGTGACGATCGGTTACCACGCCCGGATGTTTTCAACCGGCGGCCACGACAGCGTGGCCATCGGCACTCTGGCGATGTCGGGCGCGGTTCCAATGCAAAGCATCGCGCTTGGGACGGCTGCTTTGGCCGGATGGAATCCCTCAACCCCCGTTGCCATCAACTCCAACATCGCGATCGGCAACAACGCCCTGAGGCAGTACAACAGCTCCATCACCAACAATGTCGCGGTCGGTTTCGGGGCGCTTCAGGGGATCAGCGGCGGGAGCAACAATGTGGCGATCGGCCACCGGGCCGGGCAGTCCACCAGCGGCTCCGGCAACATCTTCATCGGCTTCGAGTCCGGCCGGACGCAGAACGGCTCCGATCAACTGATGATCGACAACGAAAACACCGCCACCCCGCTGATCAAGGGGGATTTTTCCAATGATACTCTGACCGTCAACGGGAACCTGGGAATCGGCAACACCAGTTTCGGCGGGGCCGCCGCCCGGCATGTCCTGGCCTTCGGCCCGGGGACGTCGCCCAGCCCCTCGGTGAATCACGCGATCCTCTTCTCCACGGGCGGGGAGCTCAGGGTCAAGGATGCCTCCGGGAACACGACGACCCTTTCCCCGCATGATTTTTCCGGGATCCCCGGCGGGCCGAGCGAGCCGCTGGCTTGGGCCTACCATTCCGAGCGGGACGGACAGTCCATCCATGTGGATATGCTGAAGGCCGTCCGCATGTTGGAGCGTCTGACAGGGGAGCAGCTGGTCTACATCCAGGGGGAGGCGCTCCCGGATTCAGGAGGAGTGGCCGCCGGATTCCCGGAGGGGGAGCCCCTAGCCGCTCAGGTTCGGGCCCTGAGGCTCGAAAACGAGTCGTTGAAACAGCGCCTGGAAGCGTTGGAAAAAGCGGCGGCCCAGGGAAGGTAGCCCGAACGCCGACGCATCCCTGGCACGATGTGACGCTGGGGGATGTGGGGATCCAGCCCGGGAGTTCCTGTACCTCTCCCCGGGTCTGGAGTTCCGGCCGACCCAGGACTGGTGTGGCCTACGCGCTGATCCTCCCGACTCAGCGGGGGGCTTCTTCCATCCGCCAGTCCTCTTTCTGTTCGAAGAGACCGGCGATCCGGATGATCCGGTGGATGTGGGTCGCGACCATCCCGTCGTCCGGCGCGTAGTCGAAATCCACGGTCAGCAGGATCTCCGCCAGGGCGATCCGGATCCGGCGCATGGAACGGAGCCGGTAGATCCGGAAGCGGCCGGCCGGGGTGGTAATGTCCCTGCCGCCCAGGAAATCCAGCCGCCAATCGCAGACCCCCCGGTGGGTCTTGGATCCCGGCTCCGGGTTGCCGACGGTCACCCCGGTCTTGCCGCCGGCCGAGAAACCGGCGGCAAGGGCGGCCGGCAGCAGCAGCACCGGGGTGTCGTACCGGATCTGCCGGTTTTCCCGCAGGTCGGTCTCCCGGAGGATCGAGATTTCCCCGTGGTGACCCCGCCGGATTTCATGCCGAGCGAAGCCGGTTTTGGTCAATGCCCAACCGGTCGAGGTCAACTCCAGGGCGTAGGGGATTCTCCGTCCGGTGTCGGCCCCCTCCGCCACCTGGTAGACGCCCCGCCGGGTTTTGAGCGGCATCAGGCGGTCGGCGGAGATCGGAAGGGAGAGGGAGACTTTGGAAAGAGCCGGCGGCTCGTCCACCTTCAGGTAAGGGGCCACTTGGGCCGGGGCGCAGCCCGACAGAAGCGCCAACACCGCTCCGAGCAGGGGCAACCGCCGGCTCATGCCGGGTCGCCTGCCGGTTGAAGCGTCCATCTCCAGCTCAGTTCAATGGCGTCTCCGGAGCGGATGGTTCCGAACATGGCCCGGGGGGGATCGATCCCGAAGTCGCTCATCTTGAGCGGGGCGGCGCCGTCGACTGTCAGCCGGCCGTCCGGCAGAAGCTGGACCCGCATCGGCCCCTCCAGCGGCCGTTCCACGCCGGCCACCGTCAGAATCCCTGCCGTTTCGATCGAGAAGCCGTTGTCCGGCCCGGCCCGGCCGATTCGGGCCGAGGTCAGCCGGTAGGAGATCGTCGGATGGGTTTCCGCCTGCAGGGCGGCGTGCATTCGCTTGTCCATCCCGGTCTTTTCGCTTTTCAGGGAGGCGGTCGACAAGTGGAAGGCGGCCCCTGCCGGCAGGGACCGGCTGCCGCCGGCTGCCGGCGACTGAAGCAGCGCCCAGCTTGCCGCCGGCAGGGTCAGCGTTCCGGTCAGGGCGGCACTCTCCGCCTCCCAGTCATGCAGGGTGGAGGTGCCGGTCACGGTGACCTTTCCCTCGATCGGCACGAACCGGACCGGACCGGTTGCCTCGGCCCACGCCTCGGGAGACAGCGCCGGCGCGCCGGCCCAAGCCAGCGCGCCGAACACCATCAGCGGCAGAAGGGAGTACCGCCGCAGGATTTTCATCAGAAGGAGAAGGAAGCCTCGGCGATCACCCCTCTGAAGTT
This sequence comes from Candidatus Omnitrophica bacterium CG11_big_fil_rev_8_21_14_0_20_64_10, assembly GCA_002787095.1. Lineage (GTDB taxonomy): Bacteria > Omnitrophota > Gorgyraeia > 1-14-0-20-64-10 > 1-14-0-20-64-10 > 1-14-0-20-64-10. The sequence goes on from PCVW01000039.1 coordinate 17,105, forward strand.
GGGGTCCAGCCAGGCGTCCACTCCGCTGACCTGAGAACCGTCCGCGTCAAACCCGTCGTATTGCTGGAAGACATATTCTCCCTTGAGCAGCAGAGTCTTGGTCAGCCAGTAGCCGCCGCCGACCTGGATCCGGTGGACGATTCCGTCCGACCCGAGATCCCGGGTGCTGTCGGACGCCGAGGTCAGGGCCAGCGCCTTGGCGCCGCTGTACCGCAGGGCCCCATACAGCCGCTCCGTGAAGTTGTACTTTCCCTCCCCGGAGTAATAGAGCCAGGCGTTGCTGGGCGTCCCGCCGGAGCTTCCGTTGGAGTCGTGGTCCCGCACCCAGCCGAACTGCGAGAAGAACTCCCACGGATTTCGCTCCCAGGTCAGGGCCGCCTCGGCCGCGAACAGGTCCTGCCCGGCCCCCACGACCACCTGGCCCGGGGCGCTGCCGTCGTCCAGCACGCCGGCATACGGCCCGCCGGAGCGGTTGGAGCGGAACAGATTGGCCCGGGAGGAGGCCGGATTCTTTGCGTGGTCCACCCAGTAAACCGAGGAGGAGAGCCGCAGGTTCTCGGCCGGATTCCCCCAGACCTTTCCGTGGAGGGAGAGGCCGTGGTTCTTCTGGAAATCCTGGGTCTCCCCGCCGCTCCCCACCCCGACGAGCCAGCCGAACGGCAGCAGGTCGCCCGGGTGGCTCAAGATCTCCCCTCCGACCTCGGTGGAGCGGGGATCGATCACATAGTTGCCGACCAGCGGGTTCCGCCAGCTGGAGGCGTTCGTGGAGCGGCGGTAGTGGCTGTCGCCGTAATCCAGCTCGAACTGCCCCAGCTTGATATCCACCTTGTCGAACAACGCCTGCCCCCAGCTCGTCTCCCCGAGCGGGCCGGGCAGATCCCGCAGCAGGATGTACCCCTCATTCCCCTGCAGCTGGTCCGCGTGCGGCTTGTCGGCGATGAAGATGTCGAAAAACAGCTCGACATCGTTGTCGAAGTCCGCCAGGAAGGAGAGGTTTCCGTAGGCGGTCTGGAAGCCGGGCGACAGGTGTTTCGACACGACGCTGCTGGCGCCGACGCTGTCGACCACATCATCCTGCGCGAGGGCCTGGAACCGCCCCACCGTGTCCACGCCCATGTACACATCCATCTCCCCGGCGCGCGCGATCCGGGCGTTCATGAACTTCAACTTCCCGGCGTCCATCCAGCCGGGGACCCGGGCCCGTTCCCACCCCGGCTTCAGGGCGCTCTCCGGCAGCAACTCGACCCCCCGCTTCTCCGCGCCGCGGACGGTCGCCAGCACCTGCTCCTGTTTCTGGGCGGTCTGCTGGACCTGCTGCTCGGTCGTCTGGGAGGTCTTCCGGAGTTCCCGGACCTCCCGCTTGAGCGCTTCGAACTCCGACTTCAGTTGTTCATACTCCGCCCGGGAGACCATCCCCTCGTCCGCCCAGGCCGCCGGCGCCGCGGTAACCAATGCCAGGGCCAGCGCCGCCGCCAAAGAAACCGTTTTCATGACTGCTCACCCCTCTCTGTTGTTTCAAAATGCAAGATCGGTTGTTGAATGAAGCTCATTCTATCACGATCCCTCCTGCAGGGCTCCATGACCCAGGTCATAGAGTGATCAAGGAGGCGCCGGGGGCTTCGGCGACACTTTCCGGGGGCTCCCCTCGTCTAATCCCCTGAAGGGCCGCCGAACGGGACGGCCCCGCAACCAGGAGGGTTCCATGAACGGCAGGGGATGGCGGGTGGGGACGCTGGCGCTGGCTTCCGCTTTGATGTTGGCGCCGATGGCGATGGCCAATCCGGAAGGACATTGGGGCAAGGGGGAGCGGAGCGGCGGGGCGGGGAGGATCGGTTTTCCCACAAGGTGGAGCGGGTCCTCAGCCAAAAAGAGGCGCTGGGCCTCTCCGAGCAGCAGGTGGAGGGGATCCGGGCGCTGGGTCTGAAGGTCAGCAGGGAGATGATCGCCGGCAAGGCGGAGGAAGAGACCGCCGCGGCGGAGATCAAAAATCTGCTGGCGGCCGACCCGGTGGACATCGAGGCGGTCAATCGGTTGATCGACCGGAAGTACGCGGCCAAGGCGGCGAAGGCGAAGGCGCAGGTCTCCGCCGAGGCGCAGCTGAAGGAGAAGTTGACGCCGGAACAGCGGGAGAAGCTGCGGACGCTCAGGCGGGAACGGATGAAGCAGATGAAGGACCGGACACGCCATGAAGGAAGAGGGGAGCGGGAGGGGCGGTGATGAGACGGAGGGGGATCGGCCAATGACAACGGCAGCTGCACGCCGGTGACCTTGACGCGTCAAGGGGGCGGATATGTCGGCCCCCGGGGGGAATACTATGTGACGCTCCCCACGCAGGAACAGCTCAAAGGGATTTATGGGCTAAAATGACCCCCGATGGAGGAAGACCTTGAGCTGGTTCAGCAGGTTCGCGCCGGAGCGCGTCAGGCCTATGCCGGTTTGGTCCGGCGTCACCAGGCCCGGGTGCGGGGGTACTGCCTCGGGGTGTTGGGGAACGCCGCCGACGCCGATGACGCTGCTCAGGAGATCTTCCTCAAGGCGTATCGGGGACTGGCCGGTTTTCGGGGCGGGGCGCGGTTCTCGACCTGGCTGTGCCGGATTGCGATCAACCACTGCCGGGACCTGCTCCGGAAGCGGGCCGGGCGCCGGGAGGAGTCATGGGACGCCCTGATCGAAGCGGAGGGAGAGGGGCTGGAGGCGCGGACTGCGGTCCCGCCGGCCGGCCGGCTGTCGGAGGAGCGCAGGCGGCAGCTTTATCGGCTGCTGGCCGCGCTGCCGGCCGGCGCCCGGGAGGTCCTGATCCTTCGGGAAGGGCAGGGATTGCGTTACGAGGAGATCGCCGCGGTCCTCGGCTGTTCGCTGGACGGGGTCAAGGCCAGGTTGAAGCGGGCCCGGCAGGCGGCGCGGGAACGGAAGGAGGCGCGCGATGACTGACGAAAAAGAACGGGAGGCGATCGGGCGGCCGCTGGCCGACCTTTTGAATGTGGCCCCCGATGAGCGGTTCGTCGCCGGCGTCATGGCCCGGATCGAGGTCCTTCCGGTTCCCGGTTGGCGGGGATGGCTGCGCCGGCTGGAAGAGCGGATCCCGGGCTGGCTCTATCCGGAGCTGGGGATGGCCGTCGCCGCTTTTCTGGTTTTTTTGGCGGCCGCTTTTCAGCCGATCCCGGTTTCGGCGGACATCCTGTTGGTGGACCGGCTGGAGCGGTCCCCCGCTCCAGCGGAGGGGCTGCTGCCGGCAACCGGCACGGAGGAGGAACTCCTATGGTGGACCGAGTGAATCAGTTGGCTTGGAAACAGATCGCCGTCGCGGTCACGGTCGGTTTTCTGCTGGGGGGCGGGTTCGGCCTCTGGCAGGGCCGCCGGGAGGGACCCCGGTGGATGCATCGGGCTCCGGAGGAGCGCAAGGAGCGGGTGATCAAGAGGTTCACCGCGGAGCTTCAGTTGACCGAGGCCCAGGCGGTGGAGGTCCGCCGGATCATCTCCGAATCGCACGACCGGCTGCAGGCGCTGCGGGATCGGGTCCGGCCCGATTTTCGGGCGGTCCGGGAGGAGATGAAGCGGCGGATCCGGGCCCTCCTGACGGAGGAGCAAATTCCCCGCTTCGAGGCGATGGAGACCCGGTGGGAGGCCCGCAAGAAAGGCTGGCGGGATCATCCCCGAACGGAAAATATGAGATAATGTCCCCCGTGGGTGACCCACCCCGGCCGGTTGATCCATGACACAGGAGGTCTTTCGATGCGTTTTCGACTTTTTGGGTTGATTCTGGCGTCCGCCCTGCTCAGCGCTCCTGCTGCCTGGGCCGCTTCCTATACCTTGGATGCCGATCACACGACCATTCAGTTCAAAATCCGCCATCTGTTGACGCCGGTCGCTGGGAGCTTCAACCAGTTGGAGGGTTCCTTTGACTACGAGCCGGACCATCCCGAAAGCTGGAAGGTACAGGCAGTGATCCAGGCGGCCAGCATCGACACCCGGGTCTCCCAGCGGGATGAGCATCTCCGCTCCGCCGATTTCTTCGAGGCGGAGAAATATCCCACGATCACTTTCGAGAGCCGGAAGATCAGCGGTTACGACAAGGCCGCCGGCGCCGCAAAACTGGAGGGGGATCTGACGATCCGCGGGATCACCCGGCCGGTTATTCTGGACCTGGAGATCCACGGGGTGGCCGATGATCCCTGGGGGAATACCCGGGCCGGCTTCACTGCGACCGGCAAGATCAACAGGAAGGATTTCGGGCTGAACTGGAACCAGGCGCTGGAGACCGGTCAATTGCTGGTCGGGGAGGAGGTCCAGATCCTTCTCGAGGTGGAAGGAATTCGGCAGTAGTTCGGGCAGTGTCGGTGGTAATGGGAAGTCAAAAGGAGGAACGGATGGCGTTGAATCGGAAGAAGATGCTGTTGTCGGCCGCCGTGGCCGGTTTGCTGGCGGCGGGAAGCGGTTTGGCGTTGTCTCAGGGCCATGCGCTGGCGGATGACGAGGCGGCCCCCTGCTACGGCATCAACAAGTGCCAGGGGATGGGGGAGTGCGGCGGCAAGGGGCATGCCTGCGCCGGCAAGAACGAGTGCGCCGGGCTGGGCTGGATCAAGCTGCCGAAGGACAAGTGCTTGAAGATCGAGGGGGGCAGCCTCGAGCTGGTTGAATAACCGGGCACCTGCCGGGGACAGGCCGTTGACATGACGGCCTGTCCCCCTTTTTCTTTATGAACGAATCGATGGAATTCAGGGGAGCCGGGGATTGGCCCCGGCTGGGGGTGGGGGTCGGACTCCGCTCGGACCATTACGAAACGATCCTCCGGGATCGGCCCCCGATGGACTGGTTCGAGGCGATCTCCGAGAACTTCATGGATTCCCACGGCCGGCCGCTGGAGGTCCTGGAGCAGGTGCGGCGGCGGTATCCGGTTGTCCTGCACGGGGTTTCCCTTTCCATCGGATCGACCGACCCGCTCGACCGACGGTACCTGGAGCGGCTCAAGGGGCTGGCCGACCGGATCCAGCCAGCCTGGGTCTCCGACCACCTCTGCTGGACCGGGGTGGAAGGGGAGAACCTGCATGACCTGCTGCCGTTGCCGTTCACCGAGGGGGCCCTGCGGCATGTCGCGGAGCGGGTCGAACAGGTGCAGACATTCCTGGGCCGGCCGATCCTGCTGGAGAATGTCTCCACCTATGTGACCTGCCGCGACTCCACGATGCCGGAGTGGACCTTCCTCACCGAGGTGGCCCGCCGTTCCGGCTGCGGCATCCTGCTGGACCTCAACAACATCTATGTCAACGCGGTCAATCACCGCTTCGACCCGATCGCCTACCTCGACGGGGTGGAGGGGGCCCGGGTCGGGCAGTTCCACCTGGCCGGTCACACCCACCGGGGGGCCTTCCTGTTCGACACCCACAGCACCCCGGTGATCGAGGCGGTCTGGGCGTTGTACCGGGAGGGGTTGAAGCGCTGGGGGCCGGTCTCCACCCTGATTGAGTGGGACGAGGATATCCCGCCGTTTGAGCGGCTGGCCGAGGAGGCCCGGACCGCCCGAACCATTCAACAGACGCTATGTCCGAATCCGATCTGCGGCAATTCCAACGCTGGGTGAAGTCCCGGGTCCGGCCGGCGGCCGCTGCGGCCGCTCCGACCGGCTCCCCCTTGAACCCCCAAGGCGGGGTCCCGGGGGAGGAGCGGATGGCGGTCTATGCCGAGGGGTATCAGGTCCGGATCCGGGAGGCGCTGGCGGAGCGGTTCGAGGCGGTCCGCTTCGTCCTCGGGGAGGAAACTTTCCGGCGGCTTTCGGCCGGCTACGCGGCGGCCCACCCCTCCCGCGACTACAACCTGAGTCTGGCCGGCCGGCATCTGCCGAACTTCCTGCGCAGCGACCCTTTGGGCCGGGAACTTCCTTTTCTGCCCGATCTGGCCGATCTGGAATGGGAGGTCGCCGAGGTGTTCCACGCCGAGTGGCTGCCCCCCTTGCCGCCTGAGCGCTTCGCCGGGATCCCGCCGGAGCGGCTCGAGCAGGTCCGGCTGTCATTTCAGCCGGGGCTCCGGACCGTCCGCTCCGACTGGCCGGTGCTGGAGATCTGGAAGTCCCGCAAACAGGAGCGCTCCACGGTGAAGCTGCAGGTGGCCGGCCGGCCCCAGTCGGTCCTGATCCGCCGGGAGGAGATGAAGGTTCGATGCGAATTGCTCGCGCCGGCCGCCCTCCGGCTGCTGGAGGCCCTCCGGTCGGGCCGGACCGTTGGGGAGGGGCTGGAGCGCCTGGAAGCCGCCGGGGAAAGCGATCCGCCGGTCGGTGACTGGTTTTCCGCTTGGATGGGAGCCGGGCTCATTGTAAGCTTTGAGACGTGATCCCTGATCTGCCGAAGCTGACGACGGAGGCGGTCCGCCGGACCATCGCCCTGCTGTTCGGTCCGTTCCGCTGGAGCGTTTGGCTGCGGCTGGCGCTGGTCGGATTCCTGGCCGGGCAGATCTCCTTTTCCTGCAGCGCCAACCTTCCGAGCGACTTGGGGGAGGTCCTGCAGAACCGGGACAAGCAGGCGCAGACTTCAACCACGCAAGCTCCGGCCCCCGGCTCGGAGCAATTGAAGGAAGAGTTGCCGCTGACCTATCGCCAGGTTCGGGAGGGACTCGATCGCTTCGCCGTCTGGCGGGCGAGGAACGGTTTTCTCTTCTGGGGGATCCTGGGCTTGGCGCTCCTTTTCTTTTTCGGGTTGACGGCCCTGTTCCTCTGGCTCAATGCCCGGTTCAGCTTTGTGCTGATCGAGATGCTCACCAGCGGCGTCGTCTCCATCGGAGAGCCGTTCCGCCGCAACGGAGCGGTCGGCAACTCTTACTTCCAGCTGCTGCTGGCACTGGCGGTTCTCAGCAGCGGAGGGATGTTGGCATGGATGGGAGGGATGGGTCGTTTCCTGCTGTCCCTCTGGGCGGCGACGCCGGATCTGCCGGCCGAACGGTTCCTGGTCGAGCATTGGCCGATCTTCCTGGGGAATTTCGGGCTGTTCCTGCTTTGGATTTTGGCGGCGGTCGGGATCGGTTTCTTCGCCGGTCAGTTGGTGGTGCCGGTGATGTTCGCCCGGCGCCGGCCGGTTTGGCTGGTTCTGCCGGAGGCCTTCAAGCTGCTGGCCGGCCGGATCAGGGCGGTCGCTCTCTATGTGCTCTGGCTGATCCTCCTGAATTTCGTCCTGGGGATGGCGTTCTTTCTCCTGATGATCGG
>PCVW01000033.1 GCA_002787095.1 Candidatus Omnitrophica bacterium CG11_big_fil_rev_8_21_14_0_20_64_10
CGCCCCGGGATTCCCGGTAGACCATGACCGCCGCTTCCCGCACGACCCCCTCCGGCGTGACCACGACGATCGCGGTGATCGGTTTGTACATCCCGATCTCCTCTGTGATCACCGCGTAGCCGGTGACTTGCCCGGCCCGCCTGCCGACATAGACCTGCAGAACCGGCTCATCGGCGGCCCGGCCGGCGTGGGCCTCCACCCGCTTCCGCTGCGCCGGCGTCAATGCCGTCGGCCGGTGCTCGATCGTCTCGGCCTCCGGAAAGGCGATCCGGAGCGCCTCTTCCACGGAAAGATATATCTCCTCGATCCGCTCGTCAACGACCGGGGGCGCTTCCGAGTCGGTTCGGGCCCAGGCCCGGTCCGGAAGGCAGACCAGCGGGCCGGCCGTCAAAAGACCGGTCAGGCAGATGATTGGCCCCCAGCCGACCCTACCGCGTCGCCGCAAGGTGCTGTTCCAGCGCCTCGAGGAACCCGGACTCGGCGGCGCCGTCTGAAGGAATCCGTTTCCAGCGCAAGCCCGCAGCGCCCAGGGGGGGCTTCTCCTCCACTTGGGCCCGAACGGCAACCCGTATGCTCTTTCCCGCCGGCGTCAACGTCACCGTCAGCCGGGCCCGGCGGCGATGGCTCAATCCCATATAGCCGAAGGAGCGCTCCGACCAGCCTTCAATCCAATCGGTTTCGATCCGGCCGGCCTTCGGGTCCGCCCGCCGGAGAGGCGCCTCCTGCAGGATGGTCAAAGCCCCTTCCCAGCCGGCATCCATACCGGCCGGCAGAAGCCGTTCATGAGAAGGCGGGGCGGCCGGTCGGCTGGACAGGGACCCCATTCCGCATCCGGCCGTCGCCAGCCCGATGCCGAGGATCCCCATGATGCCCAGCCGACCGGCGCGCATCTTAGAAATAGGTCGCCGCCGAGACAAAGACCCGGTCTCGGTCGTCCGCGGCCTGGTCTCCGCTGTTGAACTGGTAGTCGAGCTTCAGCACCGTATCCTCAATCGGCCGGAAGTTCAACCCCAGTGTCAGGCGGTCCCGTTCCCCGACCAGAGAAACCTCGTCGCCGTTGAGGTCCACCTGCTCCCACCGGGCGACTGCCGTGAAGGTGGATTCCTCCTTGAAGTGATTTGGGAACCACTTTTTCAGGATCGGCGGCATGAAATGGTAATTGCCCTGGAGGTAATACCCCTCCAGGAATCCGGGGATCCGGCTGGTCGAGGTGTTGGAAGCCGCGGCCACCGAATTGTGCGCGTGGATCGAGGCGTTGCGCTCGATGTCAGCGAAAGCGTACTCGCCGAGCAGCTCGAAGGGCCCCTTCTCGAAGGCCCAGTCGAGCGCCGCGATCGTCAGATCCAGGCTGGCGTTGTCGTTGTAGGCCCCGTGATGGATGGAGCCGCCGATCTCGGCCCCGAGAAACGGCGAGACGCCGATCCGGCCGACCACCGACAGGTTGTCGTTGTTGTCGGAGTTCTGGGACCCCCGGGCGCTGCGGACGCCGCCGTTGACATTGATGTTGCTGGCGATCGCCGCCGCGGTGTTGCCGCCGCCGTCGAATCCGTTGACCGCGTACAGCTCGTAATCCACCTTCGCGGTTTCCGTCGGATAGAACGATCCGAAAATCCCGGCGCCCGCTTCGGAAAGGGTCGTCGGGATGATGTTGCTGTCCACCAGCGGCCGGGCTGTCAGGTCCTGCAGCGGCGAGTCGTGCACGGCGTTGAGTTTTCCAAGCGGGCTGAGCAGAATACCAGTCCGCAGGTTGGCCCAATCCTTGATCAGGTAGTCGATCGTCGCGAACTCCACCTTGACCTCGCCGTCCGACTGGTTGTTGTCCGGACCGCCGTGCTCGAATTCGATTTCGGAGGCGAACTTGATGTTGTCGCTGATGTCCGAATAAATGAGCGGAATCAACCGGTGCTGGTCGAAGGTCCGCCCCGCGTCCTCAGTGTCTTCGTATTCCATATCAACATAGCCGCCCAGGTAGGTCCGGCCGGCCACCCGCTTGAGGAACGGCTTGTCGTAGATGCCGCCGAACTGGGGCGCCGCCTCGGATCGCACGCCGGTCAGTTTCGCCGGGAAGGCTTCCGGTGCCGGTCCATCAACGATCGGCTCCCCGGCCTGCCGCATACCCGCGATCTGACGCTTCAGCTCCGAGATCTGTCGTTCGTGCGACCGCTGCATCGCTTCCATTTTCGCTTCCAGTTCTTCCAGTGTGGCCGCCGGCGCCGGCTGGGGGAGTCCCAGACTTAAAGCCGCCAAAACGGCCGCGAACCGCCATGCATGCTTCATCATTGAATTCCTTTCTCGCAAACCTTTCCCTCCAGCCGTCTGGTCGGTTCCGGGCAGATTATGGTTATCACTTTCGGCCTCCGGGGTTCCGGTCGGCCAAGTCCAATCGGATTTTTTCGGTTTTCTCGATCCGGACGACCTGGGCGTCCTGGATCACCACCTGAACGGTCCCGAAACGGACCGAGCGGATGGCCTGGGTCAGACGCTCCAGGAGCGGCGGCTCCAGCGGCGCCGGTTCTTTCATCGGCGCATCTCTGCCGGATTCATCCCGAAAGCGGGGTGCTCGGCTGCGGCTTGAACCATCTGAGCAAACCGAATGAATTCTCCGGCCCGCATCGAGATCAGCAGATTCTTCCAGGCCAGGTGCATGTCCCGGCAATCGGAACAGCGGTACACCTCGCCGGTGTCGGGCACGCGGGCCAGGTGAAGGACGGTACGAGATTTTGGTTCCATCAACGCTTGTCTCCGGCTCGGCCCGGCCGAGCGCCGGCGCAGTTCCTGCAGCGGCCGAAGATCTCGTGTCGATGCCAGAGGGCGGTGAAGCGGTGCCGGCGGACCGCCTCATCCTGGAACCGTTCCATCATCGGGCTCTGAAACTCGATGATCCGGCCGCACTCCACGCAAATCATGTGGTCGTGGTGGGGCCGGTCGGCCTTGAGCTCGTATTTCAGCCTCCCCTTCTCCGCTCCCACTTCGGCGACGAGACCGCAGGCCTGCAGCAGCTTGATCGTCCGGAAGACGGTGGCCCGGCCGATCGCCGGGTCCTTTTTCCTCAAGATGGCGTAGAGCTCCTCCATCCCGAGGTGGACTTGGGCTTCCATCAGGGTCTGCAGAATCTCCTCCCGTTGGTGGGTGAGGTTCAGCTTCCGTCGGCTGAGGAACTCCCGGAAAGTTTCCCGGATGCCCCCCTGCCAGCGCTTGAGCTCCCCCGGTTTACGGGCGTGCTTCGGAAACAAAATGACTTCGGCTTCGGGTCTCATGGTGAAATTGAAATCGAGTCTCATTTTCACTATTTGAGCGATTTTGTCAAGTGGAATTTTGCACAGGACTTTCCCGATCGCCTTCGGATATACTCATGGGAGGGTGGATGGGTCCACAGATGGGCCTTGAGGAGAAAGGGTTGGGATGCGGAAATCTTTCCTGGTTTTTCTGGGGATGACGGTCGTTCTGGCCGCGTGGGCGGCTCCTGGCTCGGGTTGGGCGGAGAAACTGGAGTTCGTCACCTACTACCCGGCTGTCAGCGGCGGGGGCGGCGGCGCCCAGACCGGCGACCGGCTGGACGCCTCCCGGGGTTCGATGGGGTCGGTCCCGGATTACGCCGGTCCGGCCCGCGGCGGGAATCTGACCGACGCTCAGATCCCGATCGGGGCGCTGCTGGTGGAACAAGGCATCGCGATCGGCCTGCCCGATCCCCGGCAGGATGCAATCGGCGGGGAGGCCCACTTGGCCGACAATGTCCGCCTTCATCTCAACGGCAACCTCCTGCTGACGCCGACCGGGCTGGACGGCGGCGGGACGCCGACCGGGGTCCTCTACGCGGCCCCCCTGGGGACCGCCCCGGCGGCCGGAAACGCCCTGCTCCACACCTACGGCTCCAATAACCTCTTTCTGGGGTCCGGCGCCGGGAACTTCACCCTGACCGGTCCGGGGGGGCATGTGGGAATGGGCAAGGGGGCGCTGGCCTCCGTCACCAGCGGGGGGCACAACACCGCGGTGGGTTCCGGCGCCCTGTCCGGACACCACGACCGGCGCCAGCAACACGGCGGTGGGGGCTGGGACGATGCTCTGGAACTCGACCGGCGAGGACAACACCGCGATCGGGGCGTACGCGCTCCAGTTGAACAGCACGGGGAGTCGGAACACTGTTTTGGGGCGGGAGGCGGGCCAGCAGAACACGACCGGGAGCGGCAATATCTTCATCGGCTATCAGGCGGGACAGAATGCCTCCGGCTCCGACCAGCTCTACGTCGCCAACTCCAACACCGCCGCGCCGCTGATTTACGGGGATTTCGCCGGAAGCTCCCTGACGGTCAACGGCGCCTTGGGGATCGGCGTTTCGAATCCTCGGTTTCCCTTGGAGGTTAAAAACGACACCCGGACGGCGGCCAGCCCCGCGGCGGCCGCTTTCTACAATCCCGATCCGGCCAACAACAGCGCCGCGGACCTCTCCTTCCTGACCGACACCGTCGGCCAGGGCGGCGGCCTCTTCCGGGAAATGAGCCGGATCTCCGCTCAATTCATCAATCACAATCAGGCCAACGCGCAGTCCGATCTGCGCTTCTTCACAACCGATGAGGCGACGAGCGCTGATGCCGGCAACCCGAGTCTTCGGATGGTGATTGCCCCGGAGGGGAATGTGGGGATCGGGACGGAGACGCCGGCGCTGACCTCCCCCACCAACGGCGCTTCCACCGGGAACCTGACGGTCAACGACATTTTTCTCCTGAGCACCAACGCTTGGGCGAGTGAAGGAGGCGGCGGGAGCGCCTCCCAGATGGTCACTGGTTATTTTAGGTACGCACCAATTCAGTACGCTTACGCGATTCCGAGTGTCGAGATAGAGGTGGATACCCAGACTTGGAGGTGGCGTATGTTAACAAGCACCGGATTCGCGAAAGGCAGCTTCGTCTCGACGACGGTGAATCCATCGCCGTTGACGCTGGGATCGGTCTTTATTCCGACGACGCTGTACGGGAGTCCCTCCACTTACTCGACCAACAATGTTGCTTCTCAAATTTTTGTTATCGAGGTAAAGCCGACTTCCTTCAAAGTCAGGATGCTGGGAGGGTACAGCTACTACCCGGTCGATTTCTCCGTTGTGATTTACGGATCCTGATGCGCCCCGTCTGGCCTAGAGTCGATCGAATGGAGACCTACTTGCGCAGGATCTTGGCGAAGCAGAAGATGAGCAGGCCGGTGATGCTTCCCCAGGAAAGAATCAGAAAAAGCCAGCCGCCGGCGGTCACCGCTTCCCTCCCCTGACCCGGGCCGGCTTGCGCTTCTTCCAGGCCAGGTGCACCATCCAGCAGAGCCCTCCGAAAAGGAGGGTGAGCGCCACCCGGGTCGCGATGATCACCGGCTTGTTCTCCGCGGCGACCCCCTCCATCCGGATGACCCCGATCCAGTCCTGGGCGAACCAGGCGGCCAGGATCACCAACAGAAAGATCGGCGTCACATATTGAATGATCGGTTTGAAGATCTTCGGCACCCGGATGTCGGCCCCCTCATGGATCTCCTTCCAGACCTTCTCCATTCCGAAGATCCAGGCGACCAGGATCACCTCGGCGGTCCCAAAAACCACCAGACCGACGGTGCCGGCCCAGAAATCCAGCTCATCCAGCACCCCCTGCCCCAGGAAGAAGATCACCGGGTGGGTCGCCGCGAAGGTGATCAGTCCCACGATCCCGGCGACATATTTTCGGGGGATTCGGAACTCGTCCTCGATAAAGGCGATCGCCGGCTGCAGCATCGAGACCGAGGAGGTCAGGCCCGCCAGGAACAAGAGCGCGAACCAGAGGAAGGCGAACAGGGCCCCCAGCGGAATCTGCTGGAAGATCAGCGGCATCGTGACGAACCCCAGATTGAAGGCGCCGCTGGCGGCCAGCGGGGCGATCATCAAGGGGCCGAAGAAGACGCAGGCGGCCGGGATCACGATGGAGCCTCCCAGCACCACCTCGGCGAACTCGTTGGTGGAGACCGAGGCCAAGCCCGAGAGGGCCACATCCTCATTCCGGGAGAGGTAGCTGGCGTAGGTCAGGATGATTCCGAAACCGACCGAGAGGGTGAAGAAGACCTGCCCGGCCGCCGCCAGCCACACCTTGCCGCTCCAGAGGGCCGAGAAGTCGGGATTCCAGAGGAAACCCAGGCCGGTGATCGGGTTGAAGTCCGGCCGGGCCGGGTCAGGCGCGCCGAAGGTCAAGACCCGGACGGCGATGACGACCGCAAAAGCGAACAAGAGGGGCATGGCAATCTTGCAGAGCCGCTCGATCCCGTGCCGGATCCCCCGGGAGAGGATCACCATATTGAGGATCGCGGTGATCAGGAAGAAGAGATAGGCCGGTCCGACGCCGGAAAAATACCGGTTCTGCTCGATCCCCTGATAGCCCCGAAGGAAGGCTTGCATCCCGGCTTGATCGGCCCCCTGATAGGCGCCGGTGAGCGCGTAGACCGCGTAGGCCAGAAGCCAGGACTCGATGTAGACATAGTAGACATAGATTACCAGGGGGCCGAAAATCCCGATCACCCCGAAGTATTTGACGAAGCGGTTGCGGTCGTAGAGGGAATGGAAGATGCCGGGGGCCGAACCGTGGCCGAAGAGGCCGCCGTAACGGCCGATGGTCCACTCCACCCACATCAACGGGATCCCCAAGAGCAACAGGGAGACGAAATAGGGGATCATGAAGGCGCCGCCGCCGTTGTTGGCCGCCTGCACCGGGAAGCGGAGGAAGTTGCCCAGCCCCACTGCCGAGCCGGCCACCGCCAGGATCACCCCAAGCCGGGAGCCCCAACTGTCCCGAATGCGCGGCTCAGCTCCTTTGGCCATAGGAAACCTTCATCAGGGTGAGTCCCCGGGCGGGGGCGGTCGGGGGGATTGCCGGAGCCGGTTTCCCCTTCCCGACCTCGATCAGGAAGCCGGCCATCCGCCGCGCCATGTGGTAGAGAAAACCGTCGGCCGTGACATCGAGGGTGATCGTACCCCGCGCCGCGCCGATCTTCAACGAAAAAACCGTTCGCCGGGTGGAGCGGACCGGTCGCCCGGCGGAGTGAAACGCCTTGAAATCATGCCGGCCGATCCAGTTCCGGGCCGCCCGGCGCATGGCCGCCAGATCCAGCGGCTCCCGCACATGGATGAGGAACCGGCGGTCGAACAGGGGGCGCTGCGGCCGGTTCCAGATCCGGTAGCGATAGGTCTTTCGTTGGGCCCGGTAGCGGGCGTGGAAGCCGGGGGGGGCTAACCGAACCTGCCGGACGGTGACATCTTCCGGCAGAATGGCGTTGAGGGCCCGCTCGATCGTTTTCAGCGGCAGGCCGGATTCCAGATCGGCGTGGGCGACCTGTCCCTCGGCATGGACGCCGGCGTCGGTCCGCCCCGCTCCGGTCACCCGGACCGGCCGGCCGGTCAGTTTCCGGAGGGCGGCCTCCAAGACCCCCTGGACGGTCCGCTTGTACTTCTGGACCTGCCAACCGGCGAAATCGGTCCCTTCGTAGGCGACCTGGAAGCGGATCCGGCGGGCGGGTGACCCCATCGGGTCAGGATTTCAGGAGCGCTTCGGCGATCTGGACGGCGTTGAGGGCCGCCCCCTTGCGCAGGTTGTCGGCCACCACCCAGAAGGTCAAGGTCTTGGGATCGTCCGGCGCCTGGCGGACCCGGCCGATATAAACCGGGTCCCGGCCGTCCGCGCCGGTCGGCATCGGATAGCGGTCGTTCCCTTCCGCCACCTCCAGGCCCGGCATCTTTTTCCAGAGGGCGGCGGCCTGAGCCGGGGTGATCGGCCGGTCCATCTCGACCGTCACCGCTTCGGAGTGTCCGTTGAGGACCGGCACCCGGACCACGGTCGGGACAATCTGCAGGGTGTCGTCCGAGAGGATCTTCCGGGTTTCCCGGACCAGCTTCCATTCCTCGGTGGTGTAACCCTGCTCGCCGAACGATCCGATCTGCGGCACGACATTGAAGCCCAGCGGCTGCGGCATTACCCGGGGAGGCGGCGGGGTTTTTCCCTCCAGGAGCGCTTGGGTCTGGGTTTTCAGCTCCTCCACGGCCTGAGCGCCGGCGCCGGAGGCGGCTTGGTAGGTGGCCACGGTGACCCGCCGGATCTTTCCTTTCTGCCGCAGCGGATGCAGCGCCATCACCATCTGGATCGTGGAGCAGTTGGGATTGGCGATCAGTCCCTGGTGGCGGCCGATCGCTTCCGGGTTGATTTCCGGGACGACCAGCGGCACCTTGGGGTCCATCCGGAAGTCGGCTCCGTTGTCGATGCAGATCGCTCCGGCCCGGATGGCCGCCGGCGCGTAGGTGACCGCAGCCCCCTTCTCCCCCTCGGTTCCGGCGAACAGGACGATCGCTTGGCCGGCAAAGGCCTCCTCCGAGACCGCCTGGACCGGAATTGTCTCCCCGTCCAGGGTCAGGGTGCGGGCCGAGCGGGCCAGCACGGTCAGTTGCTTGATCGGAAACTTCCGCTGCCGCAGGACCTTCAGGAGCTCCCGGCCGACGGCGCCGACGCCGACGACACAGAGCGCGACCGGTCGAGGCATCAGCCCTCCTGACCTTCGGTCAGCCCCCGGACGACCAGATCCCCCACCTCGCAGGTGCTGTGTCCCATCTTGCCGACCGCCAGCGACTTCACATGGTGTGCGGTGACCCAGCGGACCGCCCGCTCCACCCGCTCCCCGGCCCCTTCCTCCTTGAGATGCGAGAGCATCATGCCGAGCGCGCAGATCGCCGCCAGCGGGTTGATCACATTCTGCCCGGTGTACTTGGGAGCCGAGCCGCCGATCGGTTCGAACATCGAGACCCCTTCGGGGTTCAGGTTCCCCCCGGCGGCGATCCCCATGCCCCCCTGGATCATCGCCCCCAAGTCGGTGATGATGTCGCCGAACATGTTGTTGGTCACGATCACATCAAAGAACTCCGGCGACTTGACCATCCACATCACCAGCGCGTCGATGTGGGAGTAATCGGGCTTGACCTCCGGAAACTCCCGTCCGACCTCCTCAAAGGCCCTCAGCCACAGGTCGTGGGCGTAGGTCAGGACATTGGTTTTGGCGCAGAGGGTCAGTTTCTTCTCCCGCCCCCGGCGGTTGGCCAGGTCGTAGGCGAAGCGGATGCATCGTTCCACCCCCTTGCGGGTGTTCACATCCATTTGCATCGCCACCTCATCGGGGGTCCCCTTCTTGAAGATGCCGCCGCCCCCGCCGTACAGCCCCTCAGTGTTCTCCCGAATCACGGTGAAGTCGATCTGTTCCGGGGTCTTGTCCTTCAGCGGTGTGGCGACTCCCGGGAACAGTTTCACCGGCCGCAGGTTGATGTACTGATCCAGCTCGAAGCGGATCTTCAGCAGCACCTCCCGCTCCAGAATCCCCGGCTTGACCTCCGGATGGCCGATGGCTCCCAGATAGATCGCGTCCACGGTCTTCAGTTCCTCCAGGACCGATCCGGGCAGGGTCTCCCCGGTCTTGAGGTATCTTGCGCCTCCCAGGTCGTAATGGACCAGGTCCACATCGAAACCGGCGATCTCGGAGACCGCCTCCAGGACCTTGAGCCCCTCCCGGACTACCTCCGGGCCGGTCCCGTCGCCGGGAACCACCGCGATTTTGTAGCGCCTGTTTCCGTCGCTCATGCTTTCCCTCGTTGATTACTCCACTTTGCCGGTCATCGGGCTGGAGGCGGCTGCGTGCGTCTTGCGCGCGATCCGCCCCGCTTGATAGGCGAGCCGGCCGGCTTCCACCGCCAGCCGCATCGCCCGGGCCATCCGGACCGGGTCCCGGGCCCCCGCGATCCCGGTGTTCATCAGAACGCCGTCGGCTCCCAACTCCATCGCGACTGCCGCGTCGGAGGCGGTCCCGACCCCGGCGTCCACAATCACCGGAATCCGGACCGTTTCCCGAATGAAGCGGATGTTCAGCGGGTTGAGGATCCCCTGGCCCGAGCCGATCGGGGCGGCCAGCGGCATCACGCAGGCGGCGCCGGCCTCCTCCAGCCTCCGGGCGGTGATCGGATCGTCGTTGGTGTAGGGCATCACCGTGAAGCCCTCCTGGACGAGAATCTTGGTCGCCTCCAGCAGCGCCTGGGTGTCCGGCAGCAGGGTCTTGGGGTCGCCGATCACCTCCAGCTTGATCAGGTCGGACATGCCGGCCGCCCGGGCCAGCCGGGCGGTCCGGACCGCCTCCTCGGCGGTGAAGCAGGCGGCGGGGTTGGGCAGCAGGATGTACCGTTTCCGGTCCAGGTGGCCGAGCACCGGGTCTCCAGCCGGATTTTTCAGGTCCACCCGGCGGACCGCGACCGTCACCATTTCGGCGCCGGAGGCTTCCAGCGCCGCCTGCATGACCTCGCCGGAGGGGTATTTGCCGGTCCCGAGGATCAGGCGGGAGTTCAGTTTGTGCGGCCCGATTTGCAGCGGCTGATTTTCGGATGTCATTTGAGCTTCATTTCCTTGGTGACGACGGTGACGCCGGAATCGGTCACCTGAAACCGTTTCTTGTCCTGCTGATGGTTCTCCCCGATCACGATACCGGCCGGAAGGGTGACCCCCTGGTCGATGATCGCCCGCCGGATCTTCGCTTCCCGGCCGACAGTCACCCCCTCCATCAGGATCGAATCCTCCACCCGGGCGCCGGTCTCCACCCGGACATTCGGCGAGAGGACCGAACGGCGGACCGCGCCGCCAATCCGGCAGCCGGCTGAGATTAGGGAATCGGTTGCCTGTCCCCCCTGCCGGGAATCCGATCCTTCTTCAGTCGTAAACTTCGCCGGGGGCCGCTGTTCCTGGTAGGTTCGGACCGGCCAGAGCCGGTCGTTCAGGGTGAACGGCGGGTCCGGTTTGAGCAGTTCCATGTTGGCCTCGTAGTAGCCGTCCAGGGTCCCGACATCCCGCCAGTAGGCCGGCCGGCCGGTCCGGGGCATGTCGAACTGGAACCCGACCACCCGCCGACCGTTTCGCACGCAGTTGGGCAGGATGTTCTTGCCGAAGTCGTGGTCGGTCTCTTTCCGGGCGTCGGCCGCCAGCTCCTCCTCCAGCACCCGGCGGCTGAAGAGATAGATCCCCATCGAAGCGAAGATTTCATCCTTGGATCCGGCCCGGGATTCCGGGCGGTCCGGCTTTTCCAGAAAATCGGTGATTCGGGCGTCGGCGGTGAGGCGGGCCACCCCGTACATTCTGGATTCGGTGATCGGCCGGCGCACCACCCCGACGGTCACCTCCGCCTGGGTCTCCAGGTGGTACGCCACCATGTCCCAATAATCCAGCTTGTAGATGTGATCGCCGGCCAGGATCAGGACAAACTCCGGATTCTCGGTCCGGATCGAATCCAGGTTTTGGAAGACGCTGTCGGCGGTCCCCTGGTAGAGACTGTCATCAATCCGCTGCTGGGGATGGACGATGTCCAGGAACTCCCCGAGTTCCGGATTGAAGATGTGGCTCCACCCCTTCCAGAGATGCCGGATCAGGCTGATGGATTTGTACTGCGTCAGGACATGAATCTTCCGGACTCCGGAGTTAACGCAGTTGGACAGGGTGAAATCGATGATCCGGTAGATGCCGCCGAACGGGACGGCCGGTTTGGCCTGGTCCTGGGTCAGCGGCAGCAACCGGTCTCCCCGCCCCCCCGCCATCAGGAAGGTCAGAACATCCCGCATTCGTTTCCGAGTCTGGGGCTGCTGCATGGGAAGGATCATTGTATCACCTTCCGAGGGCGCGCTGGAATCGGCGGATCAGCTCCTCAGACCGGCACTGTTCCCCCCAGACGGCTCGCGCGTGGCGCTTGAGGAAGTCTTCGACATGCTCCTTGAATTGGCTCAGGGACAGGGAGAGGTTGCTTTGGCGAAGCGCCTTGGCCCAGAGGGAAATCAAGGGAACCGGATCAATCCGGTGCTCCTTGAGGATGGCCGCCATGTCCCGGATATCCTGCTCCAGGTATCGGGTCATCTTGCCGATGGTCCAATAGGCGGGGTGAATGAGCTTGACATCCAGAGCGCCGAACTGTCTGTAGGGGCGGGCTGTTTTTCGATAGTCCAGATAGCTGACCTCCCCCCACCGGCTGATGTCGCCGGAGTAATTCGCCGCGACCCCGAGCTCCGAGCAGAGTTTCCGGATGACGCCGTCCAGAACTGCTTGCAATCGGGGCTGGTCTCGTTTTGATTTGGCGCGAATTTCAAAATCGATATCCACACTGGGACGGATGTGGCCCATCAGCCGGCCGGCGGACGCGCCGGTTAGGATGACTTCGCAGGGGATTTTCAATCGGTCCGCCAATCGCTCGAAGAAATGGTTGATCTGCTCAGTTTCCATGGTTTTGCAGCCGGCGCTCCCGGATTTTTTCGAGGATCTGGTTGAATTCCTCCCGGCTCAGGGCGGTCTTGAGGTTGGACCAAACCAGATCCAGTTGTTTTTTGGGGGTTCGGCGGGGAGCCAGGCCGGGAACGATCCGGCGGAAGCGCTCTCCCATATACCGGTGGAAGGATTGGCGGGGCTGTTTTCCGGAGAAGGCCGCCTCTGCGATTTGGATGTAGTCGCGACGGGTCAGCGGCCGCCGGGGCCCCCGGTAGCCCGGGCCGGGGCCCTCGATCAGCTCGCTGATCTGAAGATCCAGTCCGCCGGCCAGTTTCCGGAGGGTCCGGAGTGTCACATCCCCTCCCCCCTGTTCGATGTGGGAAAGGTTGGGCTGGGGAACGCCGGTTTTCCGGGCCAGTTCGGCCTGGGTCAGTCCCCGCTTCAGCCGCCAAAGATAGATCAGTTCGGATGTCGCGTACATGATTTCCCCTTTTTCTATATTATAGCATATTTAATATAATTTGTACCGAGGCAAGTCGGGTGGATTTTGAATGCAGAAAAATGACCAAGCGGTATTTGGTGGAGGAAGGGGTTCCTTATCAAACGCTTCTGACCAGCATCGTCCACAAGTATCTTTCGGGCCGGTTGGTCGCGACGGAGCGCCGTCCCTCCAATCGGATAGCGGCCTAAGCGCCTTCGAGGGCCAGCTCGACCAGCCGCCGGGCGGCCGGATGGCGGGGGGCCTCAAAGAGGGCCGGATTGGGTTGGCACTCCACGATCCGGCCTTCGGCCATGACGCCGATCCGATCGGCGATCGCCCCGACAACCCCCAGATCGTGAGAGATGAATAGGAGGGCCAGTCCTCGCTTCTCCCGGAGGTCGTTGAGGAGGGCCAGGATCTGAGCCTGGACCGAGAGGTCCAGGGCCGAGACCGCCTCGTCGCAGATCAGCAGCCGGGGATTCAGGGCCAGCGCCCGGGCGATCCCGACCCGCTGCCGCTGGCCGCCGGAGAGGGTGTCGGGAAACCGGCCGCTCCATTCCGGCGGCAGGCCGACCTCCCCCAAAAGCTGTCGGGTCCGTTCCCCCCGTTCCCGGCGGTTTCCGATCCGGTGAATCGCCAGCGGTTCCGCCACCGATTGGCCGATCGTCATCAGCGGATCCAGCGTGGTGAAGGGGTCCTGAAAGATGATTTGAACCGTTCGCCGGAACCGGCGGCGGCCGGCGGGGTCCAGTTGGAAAAGGGCCGTCCCTTCGAATCGAACGGTTCCGGCCGAGGGAGGGATCAGGCCGGCCAGGATCCGGGCGAGGGTGGATTTCCCGCAACCGGATTCCCCGACCAGTCCCACGGTCTCTCCGGCGCTCAGGGCCAGATCCACCTCTCGGACCGCGTCGATCCAGCCGGTGACCGGTCCCAGGGGATGGGAACGGACCGGGTATCGCCTGCTGAGGCCGGCGGCTTCCAGCAGCGGCGGAGTCACGGCGTCGTTTCCCGGGCCCAGCAGCTGACCTGTTGGGTTGGTTGTGAAGGAAGCGGCCGGAGCTTCGGCTCGGCCGACCGGCATTTCTCGAACGCCTCCGGACAGCGGGGATGAAAGGGGCAACCGGCCGGGATTTGGGCCAGATCCGGCACGCTTCCGGGAATCGCCGCCGGGGTTTGTTTCCCCCGGCCCACCGGCGGCAGGCAGCGCAGCAGCGCTTGGGTATAAGGGTGGGACGGCTGCGCGAGGACCCGCTTGCTTTCCCCCCATTCGACGATCCGGCCGGCGTACATGACGGCGATCCGGTCGGCCCGCCGGGCGACAGCCCTCAGGTCATGGGTGATCAGCAGGAGGGCCATCCCCCGCTGACTTTTGAGATCGGTCAGCAGGTCGAACAGCTCTGCCTGGGTCGAGACATCCAGGGCGGAGGTCGGCTCGTCGGCGACCAACAGTTCCGGCCGGCCGGCCAGCGCCATCGCGATCATAACCCGCTGGCGCTCCCCGCCTGAGAGCTGATGGGAATATTGGAGGAGCCGCCGTTCCGGATCGGCGATCCGGACCTGCCGCAGCAGGTCGGCCGGCGCCGGGGGCGAACCGGCCGCCCGTTCCCGATGGAGATCGATGGCCTCCTGCAGTTGGAAGCCGATCGAGAGGACCGGATTGAGGGCGCTCATCGGGTCCTGGAAGATGTAGGCGATTCCCCCGCCCCGGATCCGCCGCAGTTCCGACTCCGGCAACGCAGTCAGCTCCCGGTTCCGGAAAAGGATCCGGCCGGACTGAATCGAAGCGGATTTCGGAAAAAGGCGGGTTAGGGAGAGGGCCAGCATCGTCTTGCCGCAGCCGGATTCCCCCACCAAGGCGGTGGTCTTCCCGGCCGGGATCATCAGGGAGACGCCGTCCACCGCTCGGACCGGCGGGTCGGCGGCGATGACGGTGCGCAGGTTCTCGATCGTCAGCATGGGGGCCGCAGCCGCCGGTTGATGGACGCCCATCCGGAGCAGCGCCAAGCCATTCCGAGCGGGCTCCCCGCTCGGGCATGCATCGAGACCCGCCGCAGCGCCCAGCGGTCGATCCGAAAGGGATCGGTTCCCCGGTTCGTGGTGCAGGCGGCCCGGTAACCGGCCCGCCGGACTGCCGCCTGAACCGACGGATCGAAGCCGCCTGCCGGGTAGCTGATCCAGTCGCCGGTCCCGGCCAGCTGCCGGATCGTCTCCCGGGATTTGGTCACCTCCTGCTCCAGCCGGTTTTTGTCGGCATCCGGCAGATAGCAATGGCTGACCGTGTGGCTTCCGAAACCGATCCCGGCGGCCGCCATCTCCCGCACCTGATCCCGGGTCAGATACCCGGGCTGGTCCAGCATCCCGGTGATCAGGAAGATCAGGGCTGGGATCCGGTGGCGCTTGAGGATCGGAAAAGCATGCGGGTAGAGATCGGCGGTGCCGTCGTCGAAGGTGACCACCACCTCATTGACCGGGATCGGCTTTTTTTGTTCGATTCGGCCGACCCAGTCGGCCAGTCCGACCGGCCGCCGATTCCGGGCGATCCAGTTCATTTGTCGATCGAAGGCCTCCGGCGCCAGGGTCGGCGTGGTCCGGTCCGGCTCCGGGGCGACCCGGTGATACGCCAGAATCGGCGGGTACCGGAGGGTCATTTGTCGTCTCCGCCCAGCCGTTTGGTGGCGCAGACCAGCAGGTAGCGGCCGCCGTCGAAATCGCTCCCCATGGCGTTGTCGGCCTCAAACAGAAGCTCCCGCCCGGCGGCGTCCAGTTTCTCCGGATTGACGCTGAGCCAGGAGTAGAAACCGATCGGGGAAATGAACAGCTGCTCCATTCCGAGTGCTTCATACCAGGCGGTCAGCGTCGGGCGGTCCTGCCAGTTATAGTAGGAGCCCCAGAGGATTCCCTCCCCCCGGGTCTGGATCAACCGGGCCGCTTCGGTGTCCCCCCGGCCGAGTGCTTCGTTCAGATACCGGTTCCTCGAAGGGTGGGAAATAAAGCAGAGTCCGCCCGGCTTCAGCAGCCGGATCATCTGCCGCAGCAGCTCCCGATGGTTTTCCCGCTGGTACAGCACCTCCGCCGAGAGGACCGCGTCGAAGCCGCCGGCGGCCTGCTTTGGGAGCCAGTCGGTCAGGTTGGCCCGAATCCATTCGATCGCGACTCCTTGCGCCTCGGCGTGGCGGCGGGCCCGGCGCAGCGCCAGGTCGGAGGTGTCCACCCCGGTGACCCGGTGGCCGGCCTGAGCCAGCGGGATCGCCAGTCGCCCCGCCTGACAGCCGGCGTCCAGGAGCCGGAGCTCCTTCGGATCGCCGATTTTCTTCAGGTAGCCGCCGATCCGGTGCAGATAGAGCCGGGCGTAATATTGTTCTCCGGGGTTCTCGTACATGTCATAGTAGTCGGGGTCGTCCCGCAGGATCGCCCGCTTCACCTTCCGGATCACCTTATTCACCGGTTTCCCCCCCATCCCGCCCGGCCTGTGATTTGCATTGATAGAGACCGGGAACCGGCCTCAAACGGCGCGCACAGGCCGGGCGGGTTCATGAAGATCTCCAGCGGCGGCGCAGCCCTTCCCCCAGCAGGTTGCAGCCGAGCACCACGAAAAAGATCGCCAATCCCGGGAAGAGGGTCAGCCACCAGGCCGCCCCAAGCGTCTCCTTCCCTTCGGTCAGGATGTTCCCCCAACTGGGGGTCGGCGGCTGGATGCCCAGCCCCAGGAAACTTAAGCCCGACTCGATCAGGATCGCGGTCCCAACGCCGAGCGCGGCGCTCACGATCACCGGCCCCAGGGCGTTGGGGATCAGGTGCCGGAAGAGGATCCGGGCCGGTCCCGCCCCGGCGGCCCGGGCCGCCAAAATGAACTCCCGTTCCCGCAGCGAGAGGACCTCGGCCCGGGTCAGCCTTGCTACCCCCATCCAGCCGGTCAGTCCGATGATGAGGATGATGTTCCATTCGGAATTGTCCAGGAAAGCGACTGCCGCCAGGATCAGGAAGATCGTCGGGAAACAGAGCATGACATCGGTCAGCCGCATGATCCAGCCGTCCCAGCGGCCTCCCAGAAGGCCGGCCAGCCCGCCGATCAAAAGGCCGACCGCCGTCGCGATTCCGATCGCCCCCACCCCGACCCGCATCGAGACCCGGGCCCCGTGCAGCATCCGGCTGAACAGGTCCCGTCCCAGCTGATCGGTTCCCATCCAATGCTCGGCCGAGGGGGACAGCAGGGCGTCGGCCAGTCGGATCGCCTCCGGATCGCTCGGAGCGAAGCGATCGGCGCCGACCGCCCCAATCAGGGCGCCTCCCACCAGAAGGGTGCCGGCGATCAGCAGGCCCCAGCCCCGCCGGTTCACCCCGCCCCTCCGGAATCTGCGCCTCCGAATGGAGAAAGCCACAGAGAGATTGATTGGCAGGGGTCCGGAGTCCTCAGCGTGGGTTGAGTTCGAAGGCGCTGGCGCCTTCGGCGCCCGGGTCTGCCGAGGGTTCTCGGCAGACCTGAATTCCGAAGGGGCGGGGTCATGACCCGCCTCCGTACCGGATCCGGGGGTCGGCGGCGGCATAGGCGATGTCGGCCAGCAGGTTGCCCAGCAGCGTGAGGATCGCCCCCAGGATCAGGATGCCCATCACGACCGGCTGGTCCCGCATGAAGACCGCGTCGAAGAAGAGGCGGCCCATGCCGGGGATTGCGAAGATCGTTTCCAGGATCACCGATCCGCCGATCAGTCCCGGGATCGAGAGCCCCAGGATCGTGATCAGCGGCAGCAGGGCGTTGCGGAAGGCGTGGCGGAACAGCACCCGGGATTCCGGGAGTCCCTTGGCCCGGGCGGTCCGGATGTAATCCTGGCGCAGGGTCTGGGCCGCCTGCGACCGCACATAACGGGAGATCCCGGCCAAACCCCCGAAGATCGTGACTCCGACCGGCAGCAGGAGGTGATGCAGCCGGTCCCCCCAAAAGGCGAGGAAGCCGAACCGGTCCGCTTCCAGACTGTTGAGCCCCGAGACCGGCACCCAGCCGAGCCGCACCCCGAAGAAGTCCAGCGCCAAGAGGGCGATCCAGAAGGTGGGAAGCGCGAAGCCGATCAGCACCCCGCCGGTCAGCAAATGATCCCACCCGCTGTTTTCCCGGGCCGCTCCGAAAAGGCCGATCGGGATCCCCAGCCCCAAGATGCCGGCCAGCGCGAGGAGGTTGATCCCCACGGTGATTGGGATCGCCTCCCCGATCTTCTCCAGCACCGGCCGCCCGTCGTTCCAGGAGTCCCCGAAATCGCCGATCAGGGTCTTCTTCAGCCAAAGGCCGTACTGCTTGTGCAGCGGCTGGTCCAGGTGGAACTCCGCGATCCGGCGCTGCCGGGCCTCCATCGAGACCTTCACATTCAGATCGGTCATCGTTCCGACCGGCTGTCCGGGGGCCAGGTGGAGCACCGCGAAGCTGATCAGGGTGATCCCGAAGAAGGTCGGGATGAGCGCAGCGAGCCGGCGCAGGAGAAACGGTCCCATCGCTACGGCACCCACCGGTATTTCTGCTCGGTTTCCGGGACATACCACTGGAGCAGTTCGCTGATCCCCCCGAACGGTGAAAGCTCAATGTCCCGGAAACGGCGGCTCAAAACCGGCAGACCGTCCGCCACATAAAGGAAACAGACCGGCTGGTCGTTGTACAGGAGCCGGTGAAGCCGCCGGTAGATCTCGGCCCGCTTCTCCCGGTTCATCTCCCGGCGGCCGGCCTCGATCAGCCGGTCCGCCTCCGGGTTGGCGTAGCCGATGAAGTTGAACTCCCCCGGCCCCTGTTTCGAGGAGTGCCAGATGTCGTAGGGGTCGGGGTCCCAGGAAAGGCCCCAGCCGAGCACCACCGCCTCGAACCGCCGCTTGTTGATGTATTCGTCGATGAAGGTGGCCCACTCGAGGAAGCGGATCTTGGCGCTGATCCCCACCTCCCGCAGCCGCCGGACGATGATCTGGGCGGCCAGTTTTCGGGCCAGGTTCCCCTGGTTGGTCAGGATTGTGAACCGAAAGGGGCGTCCGTCCTTTTCCCGGATGCCGTCCCCGTCCCCATCGATCCAGCCCGCTTCCGTCAGCAGCTCTCCGGCCCGCTTCGGGTCGAAGGCGGCCGGTTGAACCTCCGGATCGAAGGCCCAGGACTTCTTTGGAAAGGGGCCGGTCGAGATCTCCCCCAAACCGAACAGGACGCCGTCGATGATCTCCTGCTTGTCGATCGCCAGATTGATCGCCTGCCGAACCCGGTGGTCGGCGAAACGGGGGTCCCGCAGGTTGGTGCCGAGGTAGGTATAGCCGAGACTCGGGTAATGGTATTTCCGGAATGCCGCTTCAAAATGGCGTGTTCCGGTCATGCGGGCATACTGCAGCGGTGTCAGGCTCCCGCTGTCGATCCCGCCGGCCTGCAGCTCCAGGAAGATGGTCGATTGGTCCGGAATGATCCGGAAAACGATTCCGTTGAGATACGGCCGGCCGGCATGGTGGGTGGGATTGGCGGTCAGAGTGATCCGCTGTCCCCGCCGCCACTCCTTGAGCCGGAAGGGGCCGGTTCCGACGGGACGGCTCTTGAACGGGGTGGTGAGCAGGTCCTGACCTTCCAGCAGATGTTTCGGCATGATCCACTTGGCCCAGCTGTCCAGCGCCGGGGCGAACGGCTCGGCATAGCGGACCTCGACCGTGTAGGGATCGGGCGCGGTGACCGAGGTCACCGATTTGAAGTCCCCTCCGTATGGGCTGGGGACGTTGGGGTTCACATACTGCCGGTAGGTGAAGAGGACGTCCTCGGCGGTGAAGGGAGCGCCGTCCTGCCACAGGACGCCGCGCTTGAGATAAAACCGGATCAGCCGGCCCTCCTCCTCGATCTCCCAGCGCTGCGCCAAATCCCCTTCCAGCATCAACCCCCGGCCGTATCGGACCAGGCCGTTGAACACCAGGGCGCAGATCTCATGAGAAGGACTGTCGGCCGCCAGGACCGGTACCAGGGTGGCCGGTTCCCCGATGAGGGCCGTGACCAGCAGGTCTCCGGGAATCGGTCCCCCGATCGGCGCTGTCCCGGCGGAAACCGGACCGGCGGATGAAAGAAGCAGGAGAAGCGGAGGAAGGAAAAGGGGCCGGAGGGACCGAAAACCGCTACGGGGCGGCCGGCTCATCCCCCGCCGGGGCCTTCTTGTCTGTCGGAGTATCTGAGGGGCCGGCGGATTCCTTTGCCGGCGCCGGGGATTCCGGTGTCGCCTCGACCGGCGCGGTCCGGACCGACTCGGTCAACGAGTGGCCCTCCCGGGCGGAAAGGACTGCCAGGGCAATCGAAGTGATGATGAAGGCGGCGGCCACGCCGGCGGTCAGCTTCGCCAGCACCTCTCCGCCCCGGCTTCCCAGCATCGCCTGAGCGCTCCCGCCGCCGAAACTGTCGGCCAGCCCCCCGCCCCGCCCGGCCTGCAGCAGAATGACCCCGATCAGGATCAGACAAAGAATCAGATGGACCGTCAGGAGGATTCCGTGCAGCATGTCCCTTCTTTCTGTTTCGGAGCGGCCGCGATGATCGCGGCGAACTCCTTGGCCTTCAGGCTGGCGCCCCCCACGAGCGCTCCGTCGATGTCCGGTTGGTTCAAAAGGGTTTCGGCGTTGTCCGCCTTGACCGACCCGCCGTACAGGATTCGGGCCCGGTCGGCGAACTTCGGATCGAACCGTTCGGCCAGCCATTCCCGAATCTGCCGGTGGACCGCCTGGGCTTGTTCCGGCGTCGCCGTTTTGCCGGTGCCGATCGCCCAGACCGGCTCGTAGGCGATCAAGAGCCGATCGGCCGTGGGCGTGAGGTTGTCCAGCCCCGCGCTCAGCTGTTTCTCGATGACCGCCCAGGTCTGATCGTTTTCCCGCTCTGCCAGGGTTTCCCCGACGCAGAGGATGCCGGTCAGTCCGGCGGCCAGGGCCGCTCCCAGTTTCTTTCGAATCCAGCCGTTGGGCTCCATCAGGAGATGGCGCCGCTCCGAATGCCCCAGGATCACATGGGTGCAGCCGAGTTCCTTGAGCATCCCGGCGGAAATCTCCCCGGTGAAGGCGCCGCCGGCCTCCCAATGGAGGTCCTGCGCGCCCAGCGCCACCGGTTTCCCCTTCAATCGGCCGGCCGCTTCCGACAGCGCCGTAAACGGCGGGCAGACGACGATCTCAACGGGGCGTTTTGTGTCCGGTGTTTTGTGTCCGGTGTCTTGTGTCCGGTCCAGCCGTTGAAGCAGCTCCTCCAGCAGGGTCCGGGTCTCGGCCAGGGTTCCGTTCATCTTCCAGTTGCCGGCCACCAGGATCGGCCTCATCCCTTCAGCGCCTCCACACCCGGCAGGGTCTTCCCTTCCAAAAATTCTAGACTGGCTCCCCCGCCGGTCGAGACATGGGTCATCCGGTCGGTCAGCCCGAAGCGGTTGACTGCCGCGGCGGTGTCCCCGCCGCCGATCACCGTGACCGCCTTGAGGCCGGCGAGCGCTTCGGCGATCGCCCGGCTCCCCTTCGCGAACGGCTCCATCTCAAACACCCCGAGCGGCCCGTTCCAGAGGACCGTTTTTGCCTCCTGCAGCAGTTTCACATAGGCCTCCGCCGTCTTCGGCCCGATGTCCATCCCTTCCCAGCCGTCCGGGACCCCCGGTTTTTCGGTGGCCCGCTGTTCGGCGTCCGGCTTGAACTCCTTGGCGATCCGGTGGTCCAGCGGGAGCAGCAGCCGGACCCCCTTGGCTTCCGCCTTGGCCAGGATCTGCCGGGCGGTCTCCAGATGGTCCTTTTCCAGGATCGAGTTGCCGACGCCGATCCCCTGCGCGGCGAAGAAGGTGTACTGCATCCCGCCGCCGATCAGGATCCCGTCCACCTGGTCGATCAACTGGTCGATCAGCTGGATCTTGTCGGAAACCTTGGCACCGCCGAGGATCAACCAGAAGGGATGGGCCGGGTTCTTCCGGATCCGTCCCAACGCCTCCAACTCCTTTCCCATCAGGAAGCCGGCCGCCGACGGCAGGTAGGCGGTGACGCCGGCGGTGGAGGCATGGGCCCGGTGGGCGGTGCCGAAGGCGTCGTTGACGAAGCAGTCGGCCAGCCCGGCCAGCCGTTTCGCGAAGGCCGGGTCGTTGGCCTCCTCCTCCGGATGGAACCGGAGGTTCTCCAACAGCAGCACCTCGCCGGGCTGAAGGGCCCGGGCCTGCGTCTCGGCGTCGGGGCCGATGCAGTCGGAGGCGATCCGGACCGTCCAGCCGAATTCCCGGCGGAGGGTTTCCCCGACCGGTTTGAGCCGGAAGGCCTCGACCACCTTCCCCTTCGGACGCCCCAGGTGGCTCATCAGGATCACCCGGGCCCCCTGGGCGAGGGCGTAGTCGACCGTCGGTTTGGCGGCGGTCAGGCGGGTGGTGTCGGCCACCTTCCCCTCCTTCAGCGGCACATTCAGATCCAGCCGCATCAGCACCCGCTTCCCTTTCAGGGGGAGGTCGCGGATGCTTTTGAAGGGTTGGGTCGCCGAAGACATCGTCGGGGACATCGGGGCTGCGGTTATTTGGCCGCCGCCGCGGTCTGGGCCCCCATCCGGGCGCTGACGAACTCGATCAGGTCGACGACCCGGTTGGAATAACCCCACTCGTTGTCATACCAGCCGAACACCTTGACCAGATTCCCGCCGGTGACCTTGGTCAGCTCCGCGTCCACGATGCAGGACTTCGGATTGCCGTTGAAGTCCTTGGAGACCAGCGGCTCCTCGGTGTAGGCGAGAACCTTGCCCATCGGGCCGGCGGCCGCCTTTTTGAAGGCGGCGTTGACCGCCTCGGCGGTGGTCGGTTTTTCCAGCTCGCAGGTCAGGTCCACGACCGAGACATTCGGGGTCGGCACCCGAATCGCCAGGCCGTCCATCCTCCCCTTGAGCTGCGGGATCACCAGCCCGATCGCCTTGGCGGCCCCGGTGCTGGTCGGAATCATCGAGAGGGCGGCGGCCCGGGCCCGGCGCAGGTCCTTGTGCGGCAGGTCGAGGGTCCGCTGATCGTTCGTGTAGGAATGGATTGTCGTCATCAGCCCCTTTTTGATCCCGAAGTTCTCCAGCAGGACCTTGGCGATCGGCGCTAAGCAGTTGGTCGTGCAGGAGGCGTTGGAGATGATCGCGTGCTTCTCCGGATCGTAGGCGGCGTCGTTGACCCCCAGGACGATCGTGACATCCTCGTTCTTGGCGGGCGCCGAGATGATCACCTTCTTCGCTCCACCCTGCAGGTGGCCTTCGGCCTTCTCCCGGGCGGTGAAGACACCGGTGGATTCCACGACGATCTCCGCTCCCAGTTCCTTCCAGGGGATCTCGGCCGGCGACTTGTGGCTGACGATCGTAAGCTTCTTGCCGTCGATCCGCAGGTTCTCCCCGTCCGGTTCCACTTGGGCCTCGAACCGGCCGAAGTTGGAGTCGTACTGCAGCAGATGGGCCAGGGTCTTGGCCCCGACCGGCAGGTCGTTGACCGCGACGAATTCGATCCCGGGGCGTCCCCAGCCGGCCCGAAAGACGAGCCGTCCGATCCTTCCAAAACCGTTGATACCGATTTTGACTGCCATGCCTTCTCCTTGTTCTTGCGCTCGCGAAACGGTTTTCAAGACCTGGTCGTTAAGCCTGAGCGCGCAGAATTCGCGCGGCCAGTTCCGGCGGCGTGGGGTTGATGTAGAATCCGGAGCCCCACTCGAACCCCGCGACACGGGTGAGCCGGGGCATCAGTTCCAGATGCCAATGATGATACTCCGGATCGGCCGGGCCCGCAAGGGGGGAGCTGTGCAGGATGAAGTTGTAGGGGGGGTCCCGGAGGACCTCCGCGAGCCGCTTCAGGACATCCCGCAGCAGCAGGGCCGTCCCTCGTCGTTCCTCCGGGCCGCCGGCGGCCAGATCCGGGGTGTGGCGTTTGGGGAGGAGCCACAGTTCGAACGGGGAGCGGGAAACGAAGGGGGCGACGCACAGCACCGCCTGGTTCTCCGCGACGACCCGCAGGCCGGCTTCCCGCTCGGTTCGGATCATGTCGCAGGCGGCGCACCGGTGGGTTTCCGAAAAATAACGCCGTGCCGCCGCGGTCTCCTCGACCGCCCGTTTGGGAAGGATCGGCAGCCCGATCAGCTGGACATGCGGATGGGGCAGCGAGGCGCCGGCGCTCTTTCCGTGGTTCTTGAAGATCAGCAGGTATTTGAGCCGGGGATCCCGGCGGTGGTGTTCGATGCGCTTGCGGAACATCTCGAACAGGCCGGTTACCTCCTCATCCGACAGCGCTCCGAAGGGCCGGTTGTGGTCGGGTGTTTCGACAATCACCTCATGCAGCCCGGCTCCCGGCATCCGTTCCAGCAGCGGATCGGGGGTTAAGGTGGGTTGGAGGTCGGCTTGCAGCGCCGGATACTTGTTGGGGAAGGTCCGGATCCGCCAGCGGCCGTCCGGTCCCG
>PCVW01000004.1:0-465 GCA_002787095.1 Candidatus Omnitrophica bacterium CG11_big_fil_rev_8_21_14_0_20_64_10
TTTCCCCTTCGCCTTCTTTGTGGTGAGTATCGCCATCTCGCGCCGGAGATCGTCCGCGCGCTTTGAGACCACGATTGAGACCACCGCGGGCATCACGCGCTCCACGATATTCACGATTTCAGCATCCGCGCGCCCCATAATGGTTCCATTGTACCCCGTGAGAGGTCCGCCCCGCCATAGGCGCGGCGGGACTTCGACAGAGCTCAGTCGGGGGCCAGCCGTCTTGGGGCGGCTTATCCCGTTTAGAGGCAAGTCGCCAAAGGCGACTGCCGCACTCCCGTGCGGGCCTCTAACGGGACTTACTTCTAATGGGGTTGTACCCCGTGAGAAGCTACTCCAGCAAATATTTGAGGTGGCGAGGAAAATGGAACTGGCGTCACCTCATGTGCTTCTCACGGGGCGTAACAGACGGGGCGGGGGAGCACACCCGCGGGTTGTAAAAAAACCGCCCTCTCCGAGGGGGAG
>PCVW01000004.1:475-8722 GCA_002787095.1 Candidatus Omnitrophica bacterium CG11_big_fil_rev_8_21_14_0_20_64_10
TGTTTGCCGGCATTCAGAAGGGGGCTGGGGAGCGGGCCGCTCAACCCGGCTTCCACAGCCGGGTCTATGTGGATCCCTATGGGATCCTCCGCTCCGACCGGATCTGGTCGGCGATCGAGTATGCCCGTTTTCGGGAGCGGGCCCGGGCGTTCGGGGTGGAGGTGGTTCCGCTGATGGGCCATGAGCTGATGGCGGTGGATCCGGACGGGGCGATTTACCAACTGCGGCAACTGGAGGACACCGGCATCCTGTACGGCGATCAGGATCCGGAGCGGGGACGGATGGTCCGCTTCGCCTACGACATTGAGCCGCGGCAGCTGCGGATTTACCGGGAGGCGGAGGAGGCGTATGAGAAGGCCCGGCAAGCAGGCGACGTTGACGGGATGCGATTCCACGCCCAGACCGTCCAGGCGGCCTGGCGGAACATTCTGTCGATCCCCGAGCGGACCCAGGACATTCTGAAACGCTCCCTTCAGCAGCAGGCGCTGCCCGGCGGCTTGGATGTGGAGGTGGTGCTGTTCGTCCCGCCCGACTTCACCCGGATCGTGGATGAGTTCGATCTGGAGGTGCCCGACGGGGTCCATCTGGTCTTCATGAACTACGCCGACAGCCCGGAGCGGATGGCGGAGAACGCCGAGACGATCGCCAATGCCTTTGCCGGTTTTGATGAGCGGGGCCGGCCGGATGATCAACTCCGGAAGAACCTCAACGGGTTCGATCCGGCCACCAACCCGGCCGGGGCCACCTTCTCCATCATGGCGGAGATCGGTCCGACCGATCACGCGCCGTCCGGCGCCTATACCCTGCAGGGCGTTCGTCACCCCGCCGACACCTTGTGGGGAGAGGGGCTCGGGGGTCGGGTGGCGGAGGCCGGGCGGCAGGTGGGTGACGCCCTCCGGGCGGCCGGACCGGCCTTCAACGGGGAGTTCGGGATCGAGGGGCCCCATCCCGATTTTCTGGTCCGGTTCCTGGAGCAGGGGGATTTCACCCGGGAGGAGGTGGGGGACATCTCCCTTCAGAAGTACCTGGCGGAGGCGAGAAAGACGGCCAAGGACGCGGCCCTCTACCTGGCGGCGCAGGCGCTGTACAAGGATGTTGCCCGGTACGGGACGATCCCCAACGGGAAATCCCTCGACGAATACGGCGTGCTGGGGATCCAGCACCTGGCCCAGCGGGGGGCCGCCGGGGCGGTCGGTTCCGGTTCCGTCTGGGGCCATTGGCGGACCCTGGTGGATTCTATTCGGGACGCCCAATGGCGTTTGCATGGGAACACGCCGGTTTTCGGACCAGATCTGGGGACCGGTTGGATGGCCTATCTCTGGGCCAGGGCTTCCCGCTATTACGGGGCCGGAGCGATCACCGAAACCAGGCGGATCGTCGTGGATCCCTCCAGCGCCGGGGAGGAGCTGAACCTGCCGCCCGGCACGGTGGTGCGGGGGGTCCGCAACCCGGTCACCGGCTTCATCCGGGTCACCGGGGAGGTGGACCACAAAGCGGCCCCCGGGAAATTGATCACCGTCCAGGCGGGCGACATCGTCACCGGGACGAAGCTCCCCAATGGGGCGATCGTCCCGGGCCGGATCGTTCCGGAGGAGAGTGGGATCCTGGCCGACGGCTCCACCCCGGAGCGACAGATCCGGGACTTGGAGATCACGCAGCTGCCCTCCGGCGGCTATGACATCTACTGGCTGGTGGATGTGCATAACCCGAAATCCAGCCCCAGACCGTTTCGGGGCCATATCCGGATGTATCCGCTGACCGGCTACGGAGATCCGGAAGAGCTCGTGGAGCCTGGGGGAGACATTGAGGTTCCATCGGGGGAGACCGCCACCATTCAGTTGAGTTTGCTGACCGGCTATACCCGCGTGGAGGGGGATGTCAACGGGCGGCTGGTGGATGAGCGGGCCCGGACTGACCCGGATCCGTACAAACGGCGGGGCCGGTTGGATCCGCAGGCGATCGTCTGGGAAAACATCCAGCTCATCGATTCCCAGGCCCAGACGATGGCGGGAGAGGTGGCAGACGCGGTGGGGGCCGCCTACCATTACGGGACCCTGGTGGACCTGCTTCGGGGGTACCAGCCGGCTCGACAGGAACTGGCCGACCGTCTTGGGGAGGCCGTTCAGGCCAACCAACTTTCGACGCTCGTTCCTTATGCTTTGGATCGGGACCTGTCGGTCCGGCTCCGGATGAACCGGACCGACGATCCGACGGCCTTGCTGGCTTCCCTCGATCTGCCGGGGGTCCCGAACGCCTCGACCCTCAAGGACCGCCACGGCGTCCGGACCCTGATCGTGGAGTCGGAGGATCTGATGGATCTGGTTCGGGATTTCCGGATTCTCCGCCGGGGGGTCTTCATCATGCCCGGCTCGATCCAGGAGGCGGAGATTCACACCGCTCTGACGGAGCCGATCGAACAGGACACGGGCCGGCGGTCGGCCGCCTACCGCCTGCGCCGTCTCCTGCAGGAGGCCAAGAAGCGGGGGCTGCGGGTCGCCTTCCTGGTGGACGGCCGGGCGGCGCAGCAGCCGGCGACGGACCGGGAGGGGCGGCCTTTGGATCTGCCCCATGAGGACTGGGGCAACACCTGGGCGCAGGATTTCTTCGGGGTCCTCAAGAGCCTGACCGAATCGGAGATCCTGAAGATTGACTGGACGACCTTCACCGTTCTCGACAACTGGGAGAGCCTCGGCCGGAGCAATCCGGACGATCTGGGAGAGATCTCGATCCTATACGGCAACGCGCAGGCGCCGCTGGTCTTCCTTTCCGACACCGACCAGCCTTATGAGGTGGCGCCGGGGCTGAAGGTGGACTGTGTCCAGGATTTGACCGGAGAAAGGAATCCAGAGCCGGCCCTGGCGGCGGGCCGGGAAGCCGCCTCCAGGGAGGGCCGACCGCTCGGAGACGGCCTGTTGACGCTGGGACAGCTGAAGGGGGCCCGCACTCTGGGTCGCGCTGATGTCCCGGCGCTCCTGGGGCTTCTCCTGGGTCGGGCCAACGCGCTTCAGGACAGTTTGTGGCGGGAGGCGGTGGATCAGGCGGCCCTGCTCCTGGGCGAGGCGCCGGAGGGGGTGGACAAGACCTGGATGGTCGGGGGACTGCTGAGCGCCGACCTGCTCCAGGAGCGTTACAACCGTCCCTGGAAATATCAGACCCCGATCGAGCGGGCGCTGATCGCGGCCCTGCGGATGCGCAAGGCGACTCCCTTCTCGACAGGGATGTTTTCCCTGGCGGCCGATCAGATGGCGCCCGACCTGCCGGGACGGACCCACGCGGAGTTCTCGATCCGCTCCCGGGTTTATTCCGAGCGGGCCCGTCGTCTGGCGGCCTCGGAGTATTCCTCCCGGGATGTCAATTTGCGTCAGCCGCTTGATTTTTCGGTCAGCGATTTGGATCGGGGGGCCCATTCGGTCTCCTTCCGGGTTTCCGCGAGGGGCTACGCGGTCATCGCGAGCGAGCCGACCCACAGCGCCGTTCCCTTCGTCACGATCTCCGACGATTCCCTGACTCTCTATGGGGATCCCAGCCGGCCGGCCGGGGAGCGAAAGTTCGACGCCGGACGCGGGGATGAAGTGGTTCCGCTCAACGCCGGCGCCCGGGAGCGGGTGGTGGTCGGCAGCCATCCGGTTCGTTTTGAACTGGGGGATCCGGTTGAGCTGACAGTGACCCGGACCGCGGAGGGGAAGGGAAGCAATCAGCTTCGGATTATGGAGGAGCACCGGATCGTCACGATTGGGGGACAAAAGCTCCATTTCGGCCGGGTGGCGGCCCGTTTCGAGCAGGAGGGGGCCCGCTACCGTCTGGTTTATTGGGTGGAAGGGGTGGACGGGGAGCCGGTCGGCGGGATCCGGGAGATGGGGGTCTACATCGACTCCCCGATCGGACCGGGATGGCTCTCCACCCGGAACCTGTCGGTCGGGAATGCCGATGTCCAATTGCAGGCCGAGCCGTCTCAGGGGCGGGTCCGGCTCCGGATCGAGGGCCGGATCGTGGAGTTGTGGGAGATCTCGGATCAGGAGCGGGTCAGCACCTGGCGGTTTGGTTGGCCCTCGGTGGGGACGGCGGGCGGGGTGCAGCTGGTCATCACCCCCGGCAAACAGCGGGTGATGGATACGACTGCTTCCCGCATTTCGAATGGGCAGTTTGTCGCTCCAAAACTGGCCGAAGAATTCGATCCCCGGTTTGAACCACGGGCCGACGATCCGATTCCGCCCGATCCGGTCGGCGCGCAGACCGGCCGGCTGTTGGGACGCCTGGCCCTCGGGACGGCTGCTGTGGTGGCCGCCAAGTCGGTTTGGGACCGGATTAACACCGGATGGGAAACCGCCAAGGGGGAGGTGCTGACTCCCCAGCGGTCCGATCTGACCCGCAAACCGGTCTGGACCTTCAATCCGACCCATTGGGGCAAGCCGGCCTGGCGGTTTTTGAAGATCACCGCGGTCACCCTGGCCGCTCTCTATCTTCTGGCCATCTTCCCTCCGACCGCCGCCCTGCTGGGGGTGGGGGGAACCGGTTTCTTCGGGTTCCTCGGCCATCTGCCGGGGGTGACCTTTCTGGCAGCGAAGTTTGCGTCCCTGCCGGTCTTGGGGGTGATCGGGACCGCCTTGGCCGGTACCGGAACCTTCGCGGGGACATTCGGTTCGTTCGCGGTCAAGTTGACGGCTGGTCTGTTGATTCTCCGCTGGGTCGTGGATGGACTCGGGGGGCTGCCGTTTGTGACCGGCATGGCCAACTGGCCCAATCAACTCTATTCACTTTTGTCCAGCCGTCTGCCGGCCACCTCCGATGACGCGCAGGAGGCGCTGGTGACGCCGCTGGCCTTGTTGGTTTTGGCCGGCCGGGTGCTCCGGCAGGCGGCCGACACCGGCCGATGGGTTGGCATGGGAGTCCTGGCGATTGGTTTCGTCTCTTTTCCGATCGTGCCGACCGTCTGGTTGGGGGCGGCCGCCGTCGGGGTCGCCGCTCCGACGATCCCCCTCTGGTCGGCTCTCTGGTTGTGTGGTGGTTCGGTCGGCTTGATGACGGTTCAGGGGGTGACTTTCTTCGTCGGGGGGGTCCTGGGGCTCAATGTCCTGGTCTACCTGATCCGAACCGGCTGGTTGAACGCCGAAGGGAATCGGATCCTGGATTTCAACTGGAGGCAGGTCCTGGCCGGTCCGGTCCTGGACGGCGCCGTGGGGGCGCTGGTGCTGGGGGTCGCGGTCGCGGTCTTCTTCCCGGCCGCCTTTGGGTTCGCCGCCGCCGCCCAGTTGACCGTGATGGAGGCGCTCAAGATCTATGTCGTCTACCGGGCCCTGTACGGGCTGAGCCGTTTTACGGCACAGACGAGTTTCCCCGGGATCGCTTTCGCGGTGACCGCCTACGCGGTGGCCGGCATGCTCCTGGGGTCGGTCTCCTGGCTGGCGGCGATGGGGTGGGCCGCTCTGGCCGGCACGGTCGCCGGTGTTCTGGTCTTTCAGATTTGGGCCCGGCTGCATCTGCCTCACATCGGTCACGCGCCGGCGGCGCCGGAGGGGGCTTCGCGCGCTGTCCGAGCGGGCTACGCGGTTCTGGGAGTGGTCCTCTCGCCGCAGCTCTGGACCGTCCTGTTGGCGGTTCCGCTGGCGCTGGGGCCGCTCAAGGCGCTGGTGGCCGCGATTCAGCCGGCCGGAGCAATCAGTCTCTGGCTGGCTCAGACTTTCAATCCTCAGGTGGCCCACGCGATCACCGGCTTCCTCATTTCCGGCAAGCCGCTGGGGGTGGCGGCTGCCGCCTTCGGCGTCTATTTGACGGCGCAGCATTTGGCCGCTCTGCGGTCCCGGATCCTTTGGCCGGTCCTTCGGTGGGTTCGGGGGGCTCCGGAGGGGGTCCAAACCCCCACGCCGCCTGCGCTTCCATCAGCAGCGCCGGAACCGGTTGTTTTGCCGCCGGGGGAACCGGAAACGAGCGGTCCGGAAGGGGATTCTCAGGCCGGTTTGGAGGGGGTCTTTGCTCCCGGTCGAAGTTCGGTGACTGCTCAGGAGGCGGCTCGTGTCGAAGCGATGGTCACGCAGTTGGCCAACCAGGCCCTGGAATCGGCCGGTTTTTCACAGACTCTTTCCCAGCTTGCCGCCAGCTCCGATCCCGCCCACCAGGCCTTGGCGGAGGAGCTGGCGAACGGCTTTTTGGTCATGACGCAGCCGGCCCGGCAGGTGACCGGCCTGGACATCTCTGCCTTCATGAAGGATGGGCCGACCCACCTGGATTTGGCTCAGATCGGCGCCTGGTTGGAGGAGGTGCCGGAGCTTAAGGGGATCAACGCCAACATTGATGTGGACCCGGCCGGCAACCCCAACTTCTTCTCCTCCCGGAATTACTTCAACTACGCCGGCTTCGGCGTGACGGTTTTCCCGGTTCTCTGGGGTTCCCAGAAGATCCAGTATTCGGTCGCGATGATCTCCCGCAAGGCGCGAGGGGCCCTCTCCGATCCGGTCGGCGTGGTCTTTCTGTTCGGTTCGGGGATCCATTCCGATATGGAGGACAACCCCGAGGCCTTTATCTCCCAGGTCATGGGGCGGTGGCTGGAGGGACACCGCTCGATTATTGCGACGATGGCAGGGGGGCAGACCTTCCATCTGGACCCCAACCGCCAGCTTTTCAGCCCGGTCCGCCTTTTTGGGAAGCAGTGGCAGCAGTACGACTTCCTGGAGCACCAGGCGCCGGCTGATCCGGTCTCCCGGGCGGCGGCCAACTACATCGCCGAGGGGGACGACCAGAATTATGACCTTTATGGAATGGAGCGGGGGATGCCGCCCCGGGGGCTGCAGCATCAGCCGTTCCGGACTTCCGGGCAGCCGGAATCGGACAATGACCGGGAGGCCTTGCAAACCCGCCAGCTTCCGAGCGGCCAGTGGGTGATGTCCCCGCGCGGCGTGGAGCGGAACTCCCCGCGTCTTCTGTTTGCTCCGATCCAGTTCCGGGTCCGGGGCGGGCGGCTGGAGCGCGGCTCGATCGGCCGCTGGTCGGTCGTCTACCGGGAGGAGGGAGATCTTCCCACTGTGCGGGCTTTCTCGAAATCGGCCGCCCTCTCCGGTTCGATGGAGATGCTGCAGGGACGGGCTGTGGTGTCGGCCGGCTCGATTTCGGAGGATGGTCAAGTGGCTTGGACCGTGACGCCGTTGGATGAGGCCAACGACGCCGCTCACGGTCTGCAGCCGTATGAGCAGATGGAGGTCATCGCCCACGATCAGAAACGGCGGGGGCGGTCTCATGCCCGGACCCTGTACATTCAAAATGCCCGCCACCTGGGCTCCGACGGGGTTTGGTACGCTCCGGAGGAACTGGACCGGATGCCGGCCGGCGTGGTGGACCTGGGCCCTCGGCTGGGGCACAAACCGTTTGAATCGGCCGCTCCCTACCGCTCCGGCTGGTTCGGCGACCGGTTCGGGATGTTGTATCAGACCGGAATCCGCTTCGCCGACATCTGGACCGGCCGGTTTATCTCCAGCGCCGATTCTTGGGCCGATTTTGGGAGATTGATTGCTTCGGGAAACATCGGTCCGGCGCTGCAGTCCCTCCCCTATTTGCTGGGGGGGCTTTTCCCCCTGATGCTGGCCGGCGCGGCCGCTTACCTGGTCTTCGGTCTAGGGATGAGTCCGCTGCTCTTCCTGATCCCGCTGGCCACCTCCAGTTGGTTCATCGAATGGTTCGGCCGGCGGCCCCACGCGGTCAGTTATTGGGGGCTCCGGAAACACCCGATCAACGCCTCGATCCAGGCCTACTACCATCCGGATGAGCTGCTCCGGATGGCCGAAGCGGTCGCCGGCCGGATCGGCCGCTTGCCGGAGGCCTATCAGAGCGACGCCGCCTATCAGCAGCTGGTTCAGCAGGGGCAGGCCGTCCTCGATCGCCCGGTTCAGACCCGCTCCGGCAGGCGTCTGCTGGAGGTTCTGCAGGGGGACGGGGCGGGGACGATCGCGGACCTGGTCGCCCAATATGCCCGGACCCCTTCACCGGAGCAGCGGTTGGCCCACCGGAACCAATCGGCCAGCGCCTGGTTGATGGAGCTGCGGGGGGCGATCGTCGCCGAACTGAGGGCTCAGCCGGAGGGGATCCTGCCCGGCCGCTTCGCCCTGGGCCGCCTGAATCCCTTCCGGGCCCCTCCGGAGGCACGCGTGGCGGTTCAACACGCGATGCTTCAGGGGATGCGCCATGAGCAGCTGGCCGTCGGCAACCGGGGGGCCCGATACGCCTATGTGGGCGCCCATAATGTGAACATCCAGCGGCGGG
>PCVW01000004.1:8776-10922 GCA_002787095.1 Candidatus Omnitrophica bacterium CG11_big_fil_rev_8_21_14_0_20_64_10
ATGGGATACAATCCGCAGGAGTTTGGGGCGCCGGACTACCTCGCACTCGGCCGGGAATGGGCCTGGATGGATCCGGCCCGGAAAAACCTGGATCCCCTGCGGGTCTCGGCCGACCCGGAGCGCTCGATGGGGGGATTGGAGGCGTCAGCTCCGGCGGCCGTGGAGATCGGGCCACGGGCTGGGAGTTCCTTCTTTGAAGCCCACTTCAACGGTTCCTACACGATGCCGGACACCGACGATCAGGTCCGGGCGGCCGGCCAGGTGTCGGTCTCGGGGATGCCGCTGTTGGCCCGGGTGCTGGGGACACCGGATCTGCGGCACGGCGGGATGGTCCGGCTGGGGCCGGATCCCCGGCATCTGGGCGGCTTTGGGGGAGCGTTG
Source organism: Candidatus Omnitrophica bacterium CG11_big_fil_rev_8_21_14_0_20_64_10 (assembly GCA_002787095.1). Classification (GTDB taxonomy): domain Bacteria; phylum Omnitrophota; class Gorgyraeia; order 1-14-0-20-64-10; family 1-14-0-20-64-10; genus 1-14-0-20-64-10. The sequence continues at coordinate 9,158 of PCVW01000004.1, forward strand.
GCCGCAGGGACGGCGGTGGCGGCCGGGAAGGCCGGTCTCCTGAGCGCCCTGTTTGGGGTCTCGTTGCCGACCGGCGGCGCCTTGACGGGATTGATCGCCGCGGCGATCGGCGGCGATTATCTGCTCCATCAGACGGCCCATCTCGTGGATCATTGGGCGGATGCCTTGCCGGTCGCCTGGCGGGGGAACCGGGTGGTTCGAGTGACGCAGGGGGTGTACCGCTTCCTGAACCGTTTGGTGGGGGCGGCCGCCTCCATCCTGATCGGGGTGGGGTTGGGTTACGGGGCTTATGGAGCGATCACCGCAGCGGCCGCCGGTTGGGGGATTTTTGCCTTTGCCGGGGTTCCGGTGGCGTTGGCCGCGGTCGTCCTGATCGGGCTGGCTTCGATCAACGCCGCCTTCGCGGCGGTGATGACCTATCGGGAGGATGCCTACGGCAACCACGGTTGGCCGGGGGAGGGGGTTCGGGCGATCAGCCGGATTCCGGGGACCTTGATCCAGACACCGCTCCTTTATCTCTACAAGTTGACCACCTCCCTCCTCAGGGTTTCCAATCCGACGGTCGTCGCGGTCGCGGTCGGCGGCCTCCTCTTCGCCCTGCCGGCACTGGGCGGTCTGGGTCTTCTGCCGGCGGCCCTCTCCGGGCTGGCGGGACTGGGGACCGGGGGGATCCTGCTGAGGGCGATCGGCGCCGGCCTGCTGGTTTGGGCCGGCAAGCGGTTCAACCTGTTTGAATTGCCCTGGTCCTGGGACGCGGTGGTGGCCTCCGCCGCCAACGGGGTCCCGCCCGGTTCCCTTGCCGGCCTGGTGGATGACCTGGAGTATCCGATCGTGGCCGGGCCGCTGGCCTTCTTCTGGCCGGGGAAGTGGCTGGGCCGTTTGCCGGTCGGCTTCCAGATCTACTCCAAGATGGAGGCGACCCCGGTCCCTTATGCCAAAGTCCAGATGCTGTCGTTTGAACCGGCCTGGACCCGGGAACTCAGCGGTCTGAATCTGCTGCCCCACACGGCCCGGATCGCGAGTTTGGGGTTGGCGGAGGATTCCCTGGCCTCCTGGGCCTGGGAGGTGGTCGGCTATGAGGGGGAGCCGGTAGTCGCCGCCTTCGGCGCGGTGGATTTGGACCATCAGCAGGCGATGCATGAAGAGTACCGGGACGACGCCGGCGCCTTCCAGCGGGCGATGCAGTTCGCCAAGGGGGCCGGCATGTGGCTGGCAATCCTTCAGATGACCGAACGGGATCACATGGAGACTGATGCGGCCGGCGGCTACCTGGATCTAAGGAATCTGGTGCAGGAGTCTTTCCAGGCCGATCCGGAGGAGCGGCTGCGGATCTTCGGATCGGTCCTCTGGTTCCTGCTGCAGCGGGAGCAGGCGGACACCGGGGAGGCCGGCGGGGCGGGGGCCTATTCCTTCTTGGCCACCTCCTTCACCGCCTCCCAGTTGGCCAACAAGCTGGTGGGAATGTTCGCCCCGGGAGAGGCGCAGGCGCTGGCCCGTTTCCTCCACTACATGGCTCGGGATGAAGAGATGGGGGGGGCGATCGCCCGGCAGATCTTCCAGATGAACCATGAGCAGGCGGGGAATCCTTTGTCCGAAGTCGCTTACAGCGTGTTTCCAGAACATGGAACCTTGGGCGACCGGGAAGTGTTGGAGCTTCTGCTCGGCGAGTCCGGCTTCGGAGTTCCCTTTTTCCGCCAGATCGGAGCCACCGGCGGCTGGGCGGTGGATCCCCGCGCGGCGATCGCGCTGGCCAAGGAGGCCCGCC
>PCVW01000004.1:10938-21667 GCA_002787095.1 Candidatus Omnitrophica bacterium CG11_big_fil_rev_8_21_14_0_20_64_10
CGCAATCATTGGTGGGCGGTCCGGAGGGCGACCGAGACCCTGAATGTCCGGAATGTCTTTGCCCGAACCATCTCCGCTTTCACCAACAAGGCCCGGATGGTCCGGATCGGCGCCTTCTCCCGTCATCGGAAGGTGGTCAATGACCTGCATCGGATGGGGAAGAACTACTTCATTCGCATGCGGACGGACTGGAACGGGACCCAGCCGGCCAAGATGGTGCTCAAGGAGCCGGTCAACGCAGTCCGCAGCGCCCGCCGGGTGGAGCGGGAGCGGGCCCGCCTTTTGAGGGAGGCGCGGGGACGGGCGGCTCACCGGGAGGATTTCGCGGTGCGGTACGGGCCGTTCCAGGGGGGGGAGGGAGGCCAGCCGGTCGAGCCGCCGCCGATCCTGCCGGATGAAGCGCCAACGGCTCCTTCTCCCCGGGAAACGACCTATGAGCCGCGGCCGAACGCGGACCAGCCGCCGATCGAGGTGACTCCGGAGGACATCGTCCCGCTGGAGGAGTCTGGTCCCCCTGTGACGCCCTTTGACGAGGAGACCGATTGGTTGAATCAGCCTCAACCGAGGCGGGAGAATGAGCAGAACCAGGCTGGGTTGGAAGCGGGTCGGCGGGATTTCTTGAAGCAGGCGGTTGCGGGTCTTGCGGTGACGGGGGCCGTTTCGCTTGCAAGCGGGGATTTGGCGGCGCAGCCGCCGGCTGCTGCGCCGGCCCAGGGGACGGTTCCGCCGGCGGCTGTCCCGGCGGTCGGGGGGTACATTGACGCGCAGCGCCGCATCGAAGGGGAGATGCTCCGTCTGCACGCCGATATTTCCGCCAGCCGGGTGGATCTGTTCGAACGGGAGGCGGTCCGACAGGTGGCGGTCCGCCTGCGGGACGCCCAGGCGATCAGCCAGCATGAATTGGACAGCTACCTGCTCCTCCTGGAGCAGAGACCGGTGGCTTCCGCCTACGCCCGCCTGATGGACCTTCATCGGGAACTGATCCGGTCGGATGGTTCGGACCGGGACGGCCGATGGGCGGCGTACGCGGCCGCCCTGGACGCCCATATACGGGCGGAGGAGAGCAATCTAAGGGAAAACATCGCCTTCATGGATCGGGCGATTCCCGTCGTGCAGGGGCTGGCGGAGCGAAAGATTCTGACAGCCGATGAGGTGGAGCCCTTCATTGCCGTCCGGGACAAGAGCCGGCTTCTGCTTGGGAAGTTCTCTCATCAACGGGCGATCTACAGGATCCTCTACCGGCTGCGGACCCAGTTGCCGCTGGCTCAAATTCCGCAGCCGGCCGATTTGGCCCGGAATATTCTGGTGGCTTTGCCCACCTTCCTGCCGGCTACCGATCCGCAGGCGCGGGAGGGGCTGCCGTATGGGGAGCGCCGGAAGCTCCGGCTGCAGATGCGGGAGGAAGTTGCCGCCCTGTTGGAGCTGGAGCAGCAGATCTACAGCATTGAGATCGAGCTGTGGCGCCGTCAGGTGGACCGGAAAGAGGATCTCGCCCGGCAGTCTCCCGGGGCTGTCACCCGTACGGAATTGGGATTGGGGCGGATGCTCTTGAAGCGAGCGGATTTGTATCAGGCGCTTCAGGAATTCCTGCGGGCGCAGGCCCATCTGGCCCTTCAGGAGGACCGGAGGGACGAGGTGGCGGCCCAGGAGCGGGTGGACCAGGAAGTGATGGCCCTGATGCAGGCGCTGGAGGGCTTCGAATCGGGCTGGGTTCAGTTTTGGAGGGAAGAGCAGACCCGGATCGCCCTGAGCAATGCCCAGGTGCCCGGCGCGGTTCCCCAGTGGGAGATCCGGGAAGCCCGCGCCGAAGAGCTGCTGGCTCAGCGCCGGGTGGAGAAGGTTCAGGCGGTTCAGCGGGCCTATCCTCACCTGCAGGCGCTGGGGCTGCCGCTGGGGCCGCTGGAGGGGACGACTCCCCGGGCCCTGGCGTTCGATCCCAAGAACCTGCTGCCCGACTACTCCAGCTCGACGGCCGTCTTTTATCCGGGCAAGACGGTCACGGAGTACGCGCTTCCCAGCGGCCCAACAAGTGGGATTGACATCACGCCGCTTGGTATCTCGAAAGGGCCGGTCAAGAAGACTGCAAGCGGCGCATCCTATCGGGACATCACGTATGCCTCCATCACGGAACATCGGCGCAATCCCTTGACGGCTCCGTCGATCGGTCCGGCCGGTTCCGGGTTGCTCCCGGCCGAGGCGATGGTGGCGGCCCCGATCGTGGGGGTGGATCAGCCGTTGACGCCGGGGGAGGTGGAGGCCCATGTGGAGGCGATCGAGCAGGTGGAAGCCGACCTGGCTCGGATCAAGGTGGCGGAGATCCAGCACCTGATTGATCTGGCCAATTACCGGGCGGCGACGATTGACGAACTGTACGCGAAACATGTCGAGCCCCTTTGGAAGCAGCAGGACATCGCGCACGAGCGGCGCAAGGGGGCGGTCCTGGGGGTCTGGCAGGAGGTGATCCTGGCCGAAATCGAAGTCATGCATGCTCAGACCGAGCAGGAATTCACCGCCGCGGTTGGCCGCTTGGATTTTCTCAACCAACGCCGGACTGAGGTGGAAATCAGCCGGACGGACGACCGGATCCATGTCCTGCGAAGCCGGTTGGCGCAAATGCGGGCCAACCCCGGTCCTTACGGCCAGCTCGCGATTGACAAGACGGCGGCCGAGCAGGCGCTGCTGCAGATCCACCGCCGGGAATTGGGGCGGCAGCAGGATTGGTACGCCGCGTTGAGCGACGAGGGGATCCCGATGGTGCTTCCGGAGACCGCGCAGGCGATTCCGCCGACCCCCTCCCTGATGGATCGGATGGACCTGGAGGAGGAGGTTCAATTGTTCGGTTATGTCTGGGAACTGCGTGCCGAGGGGCGGTGGGAGCTGGTCCCGGTCTCCAGCCCCGGCTGGATGTATCTGGCCCGGCCGACCTTGGCGGAGTTCCAGAACCGGATCGCCTGGCGGTTGGGAGCGTATATCTGGGACGAAGAGATCGGGCGGTACAAGATGAAGAACCGGGTGGTCAAGCTCCAGGCCGATCTCTCGGCTCATCCGCAGATCAATCCGAGCGGCCGGACCAGCCACGCCACCGTCAAGGTGGCCTGGGACGGGTTCTGGTCCCAAAGGGAAGGGAAGAGCGGTTGGTACTATGTGCTCGGCGACCGGGTCATCAAACTGCGTCCCACACAGGCGGGGGTGATTCCGCTGGCGGAGAAGCCGACGGCGGGCACCTCTCCATTTGAAGGGCGGGAGGCGTTGATCCTATTCGCGGTCGGGAGCGTGGAGCAGATCGGGGAAAACGATCTGGAACACGCGTTCAATCCGATCGGCGTTCTGGAGTTCCGGGTGCCTCTCTCCTCCTACACGAACGACCTGCCGGAACATCCGGAGCGAATCGTCCGGGAATTTCTGGCAAGCGGAAAGACCCTGCCGAACGGCCGAAAGGTGTACGGCACCTTCCGGAGGGCCCAGAAGGTCCATTGGGATAGCGCCGTGGAGCCGGGGCAGCTTCTGACCACGGATGTCATTCATGGGCCGTCCGGAGGAGAGCCGGTTTGGCAGGAGCCGGTCTTCGTCCAGATGGAGATCCCCGGAACCAAACGGCTGGTCTGGGATGGGGAGATCCGTTTGAGGGATGTTTCCGGGGATGAGCTGGCCGCGCGGGCGGGAGAGCGGGAGTCGGCAGAGGCCGGCCCGCCGCAGGATGCCGCCGCGGTGAGGGAGGCCCTGGAGGCGGCGGTTCGGCAGGGAACGGCCGTCGCCGGAACGCAGTCCGGGCTGGAGGCGGGTCCGCCACAGCCCTTTTCCTCTTTGGCGGACCCGGGGAGCGCGGCGCCGAGCAAAGTGAGGGAAAGCGAGGGCGTTGGCCCGAGCGTCAGCCCCGCGGCTGCCCGACCCGAAGGCGGCCAGGGGGCCGCCGCAGGGCGGCTCTCGGCAGGTGGTCTGGAGGAGCTGCAGCCGCCGATGGCTCCGGTCGTTGCCGTGGCGGGGGTCGGGATTGCCGCCCGGGTCGAGTTTTTGCAGGGACGGATCTATGGGCCGGACTTGGAGGACTCCATGACGGCTCGGGTGGAGCTGAGGACTTTGCAGGAATCGGCGGCCCGCTCGGCGGTCGCGGGGTGGCTGGAGATTTCGGCTGAGCCGGCCGCGCTGGAGCAGGCGGTGGTGTTCCATCTGGATACGGTGGAGACGGCCGGCTTCGCGCCGGGGATTCTGCTGGGGGGCGGCTCGGTCGCGGTGCTGACCGACACCCTGACCCAGGCGGCCGGTTTGAATGAGCTGATCGCCGATTTGGAACGGGAAACGGGTCGGCCGGGCCTGACGGATCGGTTGATTGTCCGGTCAGAGGAGGAATTCGGGGGAGATCGGGCGGCCGCGCTCGGCGCTCTGGCCGGAGCGATTCCGGCTGGGGTGACGGTGGAGCGCGTGCCGCCGGCTTCCACGCTGGAAGCGGTGGAACAGCTGCTGGCCCGCTACGGGCTGACCTTCCAATCGGGCGGGCTGGAAGCGGCGACCCGGGCGACGACCGACTACCTGGAGAGCCTGGCGTAAGGGACGGGGGAATCATGAGATCGGATCAGGGATGGGGTTCGGAGGGAGGAGATATGGCGTCGCCGAAAGGATATTTTTTGCCTGCTTTCTAAAGGCTTATCCAATGGGGTCGTGTGATCGCTTAAAACAACGCCGTTGGTTCCAACGGTCGGTTCAATGGATCGCCTGGCAGCAGGTTTTCATGCTGGCCTGTCTGCCTCCGGTTCAGGCGACCACTGCTCTTCGGGTCGGCCAGGCGGTGGAATCCCCTCCGCTCCAAGCCGGTTTGGAGCAGCTCCTGCGCCGGCTTCCGGCGGAGGTTGATCTGGCGGCGTCGGCCGCTTTTTCCCGGTTCGATCATCCGGAGTATCTCCTCCGGCTGGATCGGGAGACCCGCCGGGCTTTTTTCCTGATGCTGGGACCGCCGGCCCCGGAGGTTCGGCGGAAGCGTTCCCCGCTTCCTGAGAGTCCGGATCGGGCGGTTTGGGCCAGGGATTGGTCACGCCGGGCCGCCCGGTTGATCTACCCCATTTTGAAACAGGTTCAGGGGGATAGTCCGGAGATGGCGCCGGTTTTCCCCATCCTGCTCCGGGCGGAGCTGCCCCATCTGACCGACCGTTCCCGGCAGGACCTGCTGGTTCATCTGCCGGAGTCGGAACATTCCGGCTGGCTTGGGCGGGAACCGAAAGACGCCTGGCGACAACTCAGTTATTTTCTTGAATATCATTTCCATTGGCTGAAAAGCTTCGAGGCGGGGGCCCCTTACCCGGAACCGATGATCCGGGCCGTGGCCCAGGAGGTGCTGGCAAACATCCTGTTTTCGGTTTTGTATCCCGATCTGAACGATTCGTCCGATCCGTCGGATTTTCCGGTGGATGCCGATCAGGAGCCCTGGTTGTCGGGACTGGTTCGGAGGGAGCAGGAGCAGTCGGCCGGCGGCTGGAGCGAGGCGGCGGCCGACCGGGTGAGGGCCCTTCAGGAGGAAGGGATCGAAGTGACGGTCGTTCTGCCGTTCCGCCCGGAGATTTCCCAGACATCCCGGTTGGTTCACCCGACGCAGGGATCGGTCACGGTGCTTTGTCCGGTTGTGGAGGAGGCGGGGATCGCCCTGCGGCCGTTCTTCTCGACCGATCCGGAACGGGTCAACGATCCGGCCCGGTTCGATCGGTTCGCCGCCGAGACGGTGGAGCTTCTGGAGACCTGGCCGGAAACCGGGCGGCGCTTTTTTCCGTTGCTGGAGCGGAATCGCTCCGGTCTCCCGGGGATTGAGCCCGATCCGGTCGCGGAGGGGACCGACCGCGTCCTGGAGGAGGAGGACCGCTGGGATTCCGAGGGTCTCCTGATCCGATCGGCGCGGGAAGGGGATCGGATGGTCAAGGCGGTCGTGATCACCCGGGGATTTTCGGAGGCGCCGTCGGTCGGCTGGCCGGACCAGGCGGCCTCCGCGGTGGCGGCTCTCCGGGGGGATGGAGTGGATGTCGTCTTCCTCCCCCTGGGCAGCCACTCTCCGGATATCTTCAAGGATCGCGCTTCACCGATTGATCGGGAAGTGTCGGCCTTTTTGAACAGTCCGGTCCCGCCTGCGGAGGTTTTCCATGCCGTCGGCTATTTGACGGTCCTGGCGCTCCAAACGGCGTCTGGCCCGGACACTTCCGATGGCCGGCGGCTGAAGGTGGAGGTGACCAACGACCCTTTTGTCCTCTGGGTGAACCAGCGGTTCGGAAGTTACTGGGGGGCGGAAGCGGCTTTGAATCTGGAGTCGAACGCCCGTTTTCATGAAACCTATCTGACGAGCATTGCAGCAAGAGTCGGCGCCGACTCCGCAGACCGGATTTTGGGAGAAGAGCGCTTTCAACGGGTCTTGTCCGAACGGGAGCGGCTCCAGGGGGAGTTGGACGAGATGGAGGCCGGTTTCGACAAGCACAACTCGGCCGCCACCCATTGGATGCGGGCCGGTGGGGTGTTGGCGGCCGGCGCCGCCGTCTCGGCTGCCGTCGTTGCGGGGATCTTTGGTGTCGCCTCCTGGCTGGACAATCCGGATGATACCCTCGGAGGGGCGGCGGCCGATCTCGATGGGCCGGGCGATTCGGGAGGCGGGTTCATTGCGGACTTGGCTCAAGCGGCCCCCGATCCGGCGCCCCTCCCGCCGGCGGCTGCTCCCCTCCTGTCCGATTTGCCGCCGGAGTTGACCGCTCCGGCCGCCGATGACCCGGAAGTGGAACGGATCCGCCGGGCGGAGCAGGAACTGCTGAATCTGGGTAACGCGGTGGAGCGGCTGTCGGAGCATCTCGGGACCACATCGGTTCGGGGGGCATGGGAACTTGAAGATCGGGGTTTTGTCGGTGACGCTCAGGTGGAGCGGGCCGAAACCATCTTCGACCTGTTGCCGTCGCGGGAATCGGGCCGGGACATCGTGATGTCCCAGATGCGGCTTCTGGGCGGGGCGGGGGATCTCCGGGTTTGGGAGCCGACCTTGCATGCCACGCAGGACCGGCTGGCGGGCGAGATCCGGTATCTGCGGCGGGTGATCGAACAGATGCGAAAGGATCTGGAACGGGTTCGGGCCCTGCCCCTGAGCCGCCGAACCCGCTCGGAGGAGGTGCTGGAGTCGTTTGAGGCCGCCATCGGGGTGGCCCGCGTTCATGTGGAACGGGAGCTGCCGTTGGCGATGGAGCTGATTGACCGGCTGGCCCAAGCCGGCTCTCATCTCCCCCTGCTTGCCCCCGAAGGGTTTCCTTCCGCCGGCCGGGACATTCGTCAGACGGTCCCTCCGGTCAAGAATCCGAACCTTCCGGTTGCTCTCGCCGAGCAGAAGGCGGCTCAGCGGGAGATCGTCGCCCTGATCCGGCGGTTTGAAGCAGCCCAACAGGAACGGCTCCGGGCGGCGGCCGGTTTCTGGAGAAATTATGTCGCCGCCTATCGCCCCAGGGGGGAAGCGCTTCCCGAAGGAATGCGATCCCCCTTTGAACCGATCCGGCTTGAGGGGCTCCTGAGGGCGGCCGATCTGTTGGAGGCCCGGGCGGTGGTGTTGGAGGCGCAGGGCCGTTTGGCCGAGGCGGAATTGGAGATTGATTCCGATTTCGGGAAGGTGGTGGCGGTCCAGGAGGCGCTGGACCGGTCAATCGAAAACTTTTTCGAGAAGGACCACGCCCTCCGGCGGGTTCTCCTGCAGCGGGAAGTCCTCTATTACAATCGGTCGGTGGCAGGCAACCGCCGGATTGCCGACTCCTATTCGGGAGATGAAGTGGACCTTCGGCTGCGCAACGCCCAGATTGCCCGAATCGCCCTGCAGCAGGTGGAATTGGAGCAGGGGAAGAACCGGCGCGCCGCGGCCCTGGGCTTTCCCCTGTCGAATCCGTTGACCGCTTCCTCGGCGCCGGCGTCGTTCGATCCTTTGGTCCGTCCGCTTCCCCTCCTTTCGGAGGTGCAGCAGGAGTCCCCGGAGATGGCCTATTGGCCCGGTCTGGGGATGCAGGGGCTGGGGCGGTCAATTTTCTCGGCGGCCGACTTGGTGACGCCGGTCATTCCCGGATGGCGCGAGCCGCCGGACGCGGCGCAACTGGCCGCCGATGCCCGGGCGCTTCGGGAGGCTACCCTGCAGGGATTGGCGCTGGAGGCGGGGCGACTGACCTGGGAGGGGTGGTTCATCGAGCGGAAACTAGGCCGGATGGAGGCGACCGCTGCGTATGATCCCGAAGGAGTGACCCGCGGCGACCGGCGGGGGATGGAGCTGGCTCGGCGGGCGTTGGAATTCAAGAAAGCGGAGATCCTCCTGCAGATGTCCCGCTGGGCGGTGGATGCGGGGGTGGATGATCCCGCCCGCTGGTTGGGCCCGGCGCTGGACCGGGTCGTCGACCGAATGGTCGGGACCGGTTCCGGCTTCTCGGACCCGCAGGCGGCTGCTTACCGCGACGATCTTCGGAAGATGTTCCGCGAATGGTTTTCCAAGGAGGCGGCTTTCCTGAAATCCAACTCCGTTGAAGCCGACGCCTGGTTCGAGCGGAGATGCCGCCTCTCGGTCCGGGCCGAACAATGGAATCTGGCGGGACTGATTGGGAAGGTGGAGGCCGGCGGGGACATCTTCGAGGATGCGGGAGACATCTGGCCCTGGGTCCCGGTTCCGGAATCTCTTTTCGCCCAGCGGGACTTCCTGATGATCCGGTGGACGGCGCTGGCGGCCCTGGAGCGGTGGTACAACGCCCTGGAAGGGCGGGGGATGCCGCTGGTGGCCCCCGACCGGACTCCGCCCCGGACCCAGCCCCATCCGATCGATCCGCTGCTCAAGCCCGGCGAGCGGTTCCGGCTGGCCCGCAGCTACGGATGGGTGATGAATTACGATCATCGGACGGGCGAATTCCTGAGGAAGCCGCTGACGGTCGGCGGCTGGATGTGGATCAGCGTTCCGAGGATCGCCCCCGGTCAGGACCGCTGGCTGGAGCACCCGGAGGTGGTGCGGCACCCCGAGAGCGGCCGATATTTCCTCAAGGACCGGCCGCTGGCCATCTATGGCGATTTCGCCTACCACTATCCTCCCGGCCGGGCCGAGACGCAGGCCAAGATCCACATCGTTTGGCAGCGGGAATGGGCGAACCAGGAGGCGGCCAGCGGCTGGTATTTCGTCGAGGGAGGGCCGACCCTCCGGTTGCGTCCCACCCAGGGTGGGGTGATCCTGCTGGCCCAGGGGGCGGATCGGGACAGCCCCCGGCAGGGGATGGTGTTGTTTACGGTCGGGGATGTTAAGGAGGGCCCCGTGAGCGGGGAATTCCTCTTTGAACCCAACGGGGTCGTGGAGTTCCCGATCCCTCTGAGCATGTACCAGCAGGTCGTGGACCACCCCGACCCGGTCGTCGAGCTTTTCCTGGAGACCCTCCGCCGAACCCAATCCGGAGAAGGGCCGCCCCTCCTCTATCGGCAGGCGAGACGGATCCCCCTGGAGGGTTCTGAGGAGCCGGGGCAGATCCTCTCCACGGACCTGATCCATCAGCAGTCGGGCGGGGAGCCGGTTTGGCAGGAGCCGGTCATGGTTCAGTTTGAGAATCCTCAGACCCATGAGCAGTTTTGGGATCCGGAGGTTCGCCTTCGGGACCTGGCCGCCGGGGAGGCTCAGATCCGGCGAAATGAGATCCCGACCCGGGGTCACCCTGAAGCCGTCCCTTATCCGGCGGTTCCCGATCAGCCGGCTCCCCGGCGCCTGGCTCAGGAGGATGACCGCTTGTCGCCCGCTCCGCCGGCCTCCTTTCATTCGGGCCGGCCGGCCCCGCCGGTTGCTGATCGCCCGGCTCTTCCCGAAATCGTTGGATCAGAGCGGGACCTGGCTTCAATCATCGGCCTGCCGCCGAGACGGGAAGCGGCTGGCTGGGTTCCTCTGGAAGAATCGGCTCCGGAGCGGGGCGGCCGTTCTCCTGCGGCGCCTCCAATGACCGGTCGGTGGCCGGTTCCCGATGCGGGCGCTTCGGAGCCGGATCCTTGGCCGGGGACCGTTACCCGGATGACGGCGGACGCTCTGACCGCGTACATGCCGAGCGTCGCTCCGGTTTTGGAGGAAGCCGGCCGGAAACTGCCGGTTTTCAGGTCGAACGGAAAGGTGGATATCGGGATGATGAGGTTGAGGCACCGGAAGGTGGATCGGCGGATCGGGCACGCGGAACTCAAGCTCGTGCCCCGGGGATCCCCCCTCCGGGTCGAGGTGGAAGGGAAACAGTATGAGGTTCCGGCAGACAGTGAAGCCATATTGTTGCTCTATGCTGCCGGCGGTGTTCAGAAGATCGAATTTGATCCGGGGTCGAGGGGACGACTGCTGCCTGTCTCCCCTCAAGCGGCCCGTGGGGCGCCCCAGTGGCCGGGAACCGAGTCCCGGGCGACCGCCGGCAGCCTGACCGCCTACATGCCGACGGTGGCGCCGGTCTTGGCGGAAGCCGGCTGGAAGCTTCCGGTCTTCGAGTCGGATGGCCTGGTGGACATCGGGGTGGTGACGAAAACCCGCAAGGTGGATCGCCGGATCGGCTATGCCGCGCTCAAATTGGTTCCGCGCGGTTTCCCCCTGCGGGTGGAAATTCGGCAGGGAGAGTGGGTCGAGGTGCCTCCGGAGACCGAGGCCTCCCTGCTGCTGTACGCCGCCGAGGGGGTGCACAAGATCGATTTTGATCCGGGGCGGGGCGGGAGGAGCTTCTCCGTGCGAGGGACCAACGCCGGATCGCGGTCCGGG
>PCVW01000004.1:21699-44853 GCA_002787095.1 Candidatus Omnitrophica bacterium CG11_big_fil_rev_8_21_14_0_20_64_10
TTGCCGCCCAAGTGGAACGGCTCAAGAAGCAGACCGCCTCGCCGGATCTGGACGCGGCGGCGGTTGCTTGGGCGGAATTGGGGGATTTGCGGGATCAGGCCCGTTTGTCGGTTTTTAATCAATGGCTTGATGTCATCTCGAGGAGCGAAGCGACGAGAGATCTCATGGGCGCGCCTGCCGGGATTTCTCGCTCTGCTCGAAATGACATGGAGAGGGCTCGAAATGATGCTGAGCCGGCCGCGCTGGAGCAGGCGGTGGTGTTCCAACTGGATACGGTGGAGCCGGCCGGCTTCGCGCCGGGGATTCTGCTGGGGGGCGGGTCGGTCGCGGTGTTGACGAAGACCTTTGGCCAGGCCCAGGGTTTGCAGGAGCTGGTTCGGGATTTGAAGTTGTCGTTGGGAGAACAAGGTCCGCGGGGCCGGTTGGTCGTGCTTTCAGAGGAGGAATTCGGGGGAGATCGGGCGGCCGCGCTCGGCGCTCTGGCCGGAGCGATTCCGGCCGGGGTGACGGTGGAGCGCGTGCCGCCGGCTTCCACGCTGGAAGCGGTGGAACAGCTGCTGGCCCGCTACGGGCTGACCTTCCAAGCGGGCGGTTTGGAGGCGGTCCGGACCACCGCCGACTATCTGTTGACCCTCGCGTAAGCGTCGTTCCATTCCTGTGGTAAACTGTTTTCCGAAAGGGGGCTTCCCGTAAACAGATGACCTGGAAGAGGTTCCGTCCAATGTTCTTCGGCGCCGTTTTCTGCCTGGTCACCGGTTTTCCCGGTTCCGGCCGGGCTGCCGGCGACAAACAGCCGGCAGAGTCTCCGACCAGTCCCGTCCTGCAGAGCGATACCCCTCTGCCGGAGAACCTGAAAACCGTTCAGGCCCCGGCCATCCAGAAGGCGGGGCTGCCGGCCGGCTCCATCCTGGTGGATGACTTCGAGATTGGGCAGACCCAGGGCCTTTTCGCCGAGCGGAAGAACCGGCTCGACGCCTTTCAGGGGACCTGGGCTCGCCGTCCTTCCTACACCGTGATCACCAAGGAATCCGATTCCCGGCCCGGCCGGGCCGGGAAGGTGCTCCGGATTGACTTCTCCAAGCAGGGGGGCTGGTGCGGCTGGTATACCCTCCTCAATGGGGTGGATGTCTCCGGCTTCAACGCTTTGACTTTCTGGGTCAAAGGGGAAACCGGCGGGGAGCGGTTCGACATCGGCCTGGCCGACAACACGATGCAGGACCTGGAAATTGACGCGGTCTATCTGGGGTCCATCAAGTCCTTCATCCCGCAGGGGATCACGACCGAATGGCAGCAGGTCAAGGTTCCGATCGCGGCCCTCCGATCGGAACTGAAGATGGACCGAATGGGGTCGTTGGTCTTCTGGTTCCGCTACGAAGGCTCCGGGGCGATTTTGATGGACGACATCGCCTTCGTCGAGGACCCCGAGGTCCAGCGGATCATCAAGGAGAATGCCCCCCGAGCGGTCCGCAAGGAGAAGGTCCACCGCTCGATGTGGGTCTGGAAGTACGATCTGGTCAACAACTTGGAAGCCCGGCAGGAGCTGTTTGATTTCTGCGGCCGCACGGCGATCGAGACGGTCTATGTGTACCTGGGGGAGGAGCCGATCTCCGCGGCCGCCAAGACCGACCAGGCGAAATTCGCCGAGCTGATGAAAGAGGCGCACGCCGCCGGGCTCCGGGTGGAGGCGCTGCAGGGCAATCCCCTCTGGGCGCTGAAGTCGTACCACCACCGGGCGATCCGCTGGGTCAAGGGGTATCTGACCTACAACCAGGGGCGGCCGCCGGAGGAGCGGATTGACGGGGTCCATTTGGACATCGAGCCGTACCTGACCGCCGAGTGGGAGACCGGGGACCAGGAGAAGCTGAAATCCGACTTCCTGGAATTGATGGGGGAGCTCAGGCGGATGATCGCCGAGATGAAGGGGGACCAGCCATTCGATCTGGGGCTGGCGATCCCCCTTTTCTACGACCGGGATCCGGTATTTGAGAAGGCCCTTTTCGAGCGGGTGGATTATGTCGGACTGATGGATTACTTCGACACGGCGACCGATATCGTCGAGGCGGCCCGCAGCCACATCAAGCTGGCCGAAGCGGCCGGCAAGCGGGTGGCGATCGGTGTCGAGACCCAGGACCTGGTGCAGATGAACCAGGGAAAGCGCCGCAACACCTTCTTTGAGGAAGGTTGGCAGGAGATGGAGGGGGCGCTGGATGAGGTGGCCGCCGCCTTTTCCGGCAGTTCCGCCTTCAAGGGGGTGGCGATCCACGCCTATTACAGCTATCGGATCCTCCAGAAGGGGCGGAATGTCCCGACCCGGGAACGGTCGGAGAAGGTGCCGCGGCTGACCGCGGTCGCCGCCGCCGGCTCCACCGTGGTCGACGGGGATCTGTCGGAATGGAAAGCAGCGGAGTGGCTGCCTCTCCGGACGCGGGACCAGGTGGTCTACGGAGCGGGGGCTTGGCTGGGGCCGCAGGACATCAGTTTCAAGGCGGCGCTGGAGTGGGAGCCAAGGGCCCTCCTGATGGCGGTGGAGGCGACCGATGATCAGGTGGTCCAGGAGGCCCGCGGCAAGGACATGTGGGAGGGGGACCATCTGGAGGTTTGGGTGGATGCCGATCTGGCCGGCGATTACAGTGAGGCGGTCAACTCCGCCGACGATTTCCAGTTCGGCTTCAGTCCGGGCAATTTTGGGACGGTCCCGGCCGAGGCTTTCGCCTGGGTGCCGACCGTTCCGGCGGAGATGATCTCGAAGATTCAGATCGCTTCCCGGAAGACCGAGACTGGATACACGATGGAAATCCGAATCCCGACAGAAATCCTGTTCCAGGGGCTTGGGAAACGGGTGGGGGTGGAGCCGGTCGGATTGCCGCCGGCTTTACAGAAGCTTCAACCGCAGCGGGTCCAGGTGTTGACCGACGGGACGCTGCAAGCCGGATTCCAGATGGGGATCATGATTGACGGCTCCGACACCGATCGAGCCAATCAGCCCCAGAAGTGCCTCCTCTCCTCTTCGCCGGAGCGGCAGTGGGGAGATCCGACCACCTTCAACATCCTGGAGCTGAAATGAGACCCGACATTCGTTTTGGGCTTCTGCTGGGGCTGCTCCTGCTGCCGGCCTGCGCGGCCGGCCGGCGGCCGGCCGAGGAACCGCCGGTGGCGGCGACGACCCGGCCGGCGGCGGCTTCTCTGCAGCCGGCCGCGGGCGACGAGGGCGTTCCGTTGGCGGAGGCTCCGCCCCTGCCGGCCGGAACCGTTCTGTTCGATTCCGAAGCGCAGTTCGGGGGGCGGGGCCGCGTCGGTGGATTCGCTTCCGATCCCTCCAAATATGCGGTATATTATGACCAGCCGGGACATACCGGAATCCCCGATGCGGTCGCTTTCCGCTACCGGAAGGTTCCCGGCCCTTCCTTCAGCGGCAGCTATGTCATCATTCGGGGAGACCTGTCCGGCTATCAAACCTTGACCTTCTGGGTCAAGGGGGCGCGGGGGGGCGAGGCGTTCGAGCTTGGGATGAACGACACCGTCTCCAACAAGCGGGAAGACGCGGTCTTCATCGGCTCGATCTACCGGTATCTGCCTGGCGGCGTCACCCAGGCGTGGCAGCAGGTCCGGGTGCCGCTGGCCGATTTCTACGGGCCGGATCTCAGCCGCGTTTACACCCTGGTCTTTCTGTTCAATGAGGAAGGGGAAGGCCGCTTTTGGGTTGATGACATCCGGCTTCACACCGAACCGCTGGTGGACCGGGAAGCGCCGATTCGGGAGGCCGGGGAGTTGTGGGTTGATGATTTCGACCACAGCGATGTCAACCTCCTCGGGCGCAAGGCCAACGCCTACAAGCGGCTCCCGTCGGTCGCCGAGTTCACCCGGGTGGCTCAGCCCCGGATCGGGGAGTCCGGACGCTCCCTGAAGCTGTCGTTTGACAAGCGGGCCGCCGGCTGGTGCGGCTATTACACGCTGTTCAACCAGATCGACGGGGCCTATTTCGACATGAGCCCTTACAAGGCGATCGCCTTCTGGGTCCGCGGAGGCAAGGGGGCCGAGTCGTTCGAGATCGGGATGGCCGACCGCTCCTGGCTGACGATCGGCGATTCCGTCAAGGCCGGCCCGATCGAGAAGTACCTGCCCAAGGGGGTCACGACCCGCTGGCAGGAGGTGGTGATTCCGCTGGCCGATTTCGGCAAGCTGGAGTGGGGTCAGATGGGGTCGTTCACGATCAACCTTCACGAGACCGGCCGAGGGGTGGTGTATCTGGAGAACCTCCGGCTGATCCGAAAAACCGACGAGGATCTTTTGAAGGAATGGGAGGAGGGGTCATGAGCGGGCGATGGGGACTGGTTTCGGCGGCGCTGGGGGCGCTCTGGGTCGGGACGGCGTTGGCGGCCGAGCCGTTGCTGATAGACGATTTTGAGGCGGCCGGCCGCAACCGGCTGGGCGGGAAGGGAAGCACCTACACCGCCGAACCTTCCCGGTCCCTGGCATTGCGCCGGGAAGGGGAGGGACGGGACGGCAGCGCGGGACTGCTGGTCCGGTACGACAAAAAGAATACCGGCGGCCCGTACGGTCAGGGGGGCTGGTGCGGCTACTACACCCTGCTCAAGAGCGGCAGGGGTTATTTGGATGCCACGCCCTACCAGGCGGTGGTGCTCTGGGTGAAGGGGGCGCAGGGGGGGGAGAACTTCGTGTTGGGGTTGGCCGACAAGCATTGGGACGAGGTGGGGGACTCCGTGAAATCGGGGCCGATCGGGAAATACCTCCCCTCCGGCGGCGTGACGACCGAGTGGCAGAAAGCCTCGGTGCCGCTGAATGAGTTCTCGGTCAATGTCAATGAGCTGGCGTCGCTCGCGGTTTGTTTTGAAGGGTCCCTCTTTCCGGATGGGTCGGGCAAGGGGGGGGTTTATCTGGACGACTTATCGTTGGAATAAGACGCAAGAGAAAAGGAGAAGTCAGATGTTTGCGAATCGGAGGTGGTTGGCCGTCGGGATGGCGGCGCTGACCTGGATGACCTTGGGCGGGATGACGGCCCAGGCGCTGGCGGCCCGCGTCCTGGTGGATGATTTTGAGGGGGATGAGGTAACGAACCGTCTGGGGAACCGGGCGAATGTCTTCATCAAGGCGCCGTCCAAGGCGATGGTCAGCGTCAAGCAGGACTCGGTGGAGGGGAAGCCCTCGAATGTCCTGATGCTCCGTTACGACCGCCAGCAGAGCGGCGGTCCGTACGATTCGGGCGGGTGGTGCGGTTATTACACGCTGCTGAAGTCTCCCGGGGCTCTCGTGGCGCCGACGCCGGACAATCCGAACCCGGCGCCGTCGGCGGAGACTTACATGAACGCCGAGGGGAACAACGCCATCACCTTCTGGGTGCGGGGGGAGACCGGCGAGGAGAACTTCGTCGTGGGGCTCTCGGACCGGCATTGGGACCGGGTCGGCGACTCCGTCAAGTCCGAGGAGATCGGCAAGTATCTCCCGAGCGGCAAGCTGACGAAGAGCTGGCAGAAGGCGGTGATCCCGTTGGATGAGTTCTTCGTGGATTACGCGCAGCTGGCGGCGGTTTCGATCGTGTTCGAGGGGGACCTCTTCCCCGAGACCGGTCACGCCGGGACGGTTTACTTCGACGAGATTGTGCTCGAATAAGCCGATGCGGACTCCGGAGGACGCCGGGCGGATCGGGGCGGCTGTGTGGTTGGCCCTCTCCGTCTGGTGCGCCTCCGGAGTCTTTTTCCCCGCCGGGCCCGCGGTCGCGGCGTCCGGCCCAGGGGAGGGTCTCGCGATGTGGGTCTGGGATGCTCGGGTGGCGGTGGACCGGGGTTCCCGGGCGCAGCTGCTCCGTTTCTGCCGGGAGCAAAAGGTTCGGACCCTCTATTTTTCCGCCTACCGGCTGGATGCTCCGATGGACCGGGTGTACCGGGAGCTGAACCGGGAGGCCCACCGGGCCGGCGTTGCGGTGCATGCCCTCGCGGGAGATCCCCGCTGGGGCAAGCCGCAGTACCATCACATTCCGATGGATTGGGTCGAGGCGGTGCTTCGTTTCAACCGGCAATCGCGGCCGGAGGAGCGGTTCGACGGCCTGCACAGCGATGTGGAGGTTTACTTGCTGACCAAGTCCTGGGCGGAGCATCCCGCCGAGATGCTCGGCGGCTACCTCGATATGAATGCCAAGGTGGCCGAGGCGGCCCACCGGGAGGATCCCACCTTTTTTTTCGGGGCCGACATCCCTTTTTGGTTCGACGACGACCCCAACTACCGGATTGCCTGGCGTGGGCAGATCAAGTTTCCGGCCCAGCATGTGATTGACACCGTGGACGGGGTGACCGTGATGGCTTACCGCAACTTCGCCGAGGGGCCGGACGGGACGGTCAACCTGGTGCTGAGCGAACTGCGCTACGCCCAGGCGGCCGGCAAGCCGGTCCAGGTCGGCCAGGAAACACAGGAGAACATGTATCCCCCTTACATCTCCTTCGGCGGGACCAGTTGTGGCCGGATGGAGGGGGAGCTGCAGCGGATCCAGGGGGTCTGCTCGGCCTACGCCTCCTTTGACGGTTTTGCGATCCACCATTACGAAAGCTTCAGGAAGCTCTGCTCATGAGACCGGCCGCGGCGGCGCTCCTTTTGGGGCTGTTGTTCGGGGCGGCGGGGGCCGCCCGGGCGGATGTCCTGTATCTGAAGGACGGTTCGGCGCTCAAGGGGCTGGTCGTCGAGGATCACGAGGACCGGATCGTTTTCAGTCAGGAGCAGGGGGAGCGGGAGATCTTCCGGGATCAGATTGACGAGATCTTCTACGACGACCCGGAGTGGAACTACCTCTATCTGGGCAATCAGGCGGCCCGGCTCGGGGAGATGGAGTCGGCCAAGCGATTTTTCCGGAAGGCGCTTCAGCTCAAGCCCGGGTTCGTTGAAGCCAAGGACGCCCTGGGTTGGCTGGGCGATCTCCAGGGCAAGGCGATTGCCGGGGAGGCTCTTTCGAAGGATCCCCTTCGGGCGCTGGAGGCCGGTTGGAGGATTCGTGTAACCGGGGATTCGGACGGCTATCCGGTTGTCTCCCAGGTGACCCCCGGGGAGAACGGCGCCCATACCGGTCTGCAGGCGGGGGACCGGTTGATCGCGGTCTGGGGCCATTCTTTGAAATATCTCTCCTTGGGAGAGGCGGCCCGACGCCTTTGGGGGATTGAAGGGACTCCCCTGAAGGCGACCATCGGGCGCCGCCTGCGGCTTCCGGCCAAGTCGGCCGGCGGCGGGGTTTGGCCAGGACTGGGGTTCGAGATGGTTCCGCAGGGGCTGACGATTCGGGAGGTGGCCGAGGAAGGGGCGGCGGCCCGGGCCGGTTTTCAGGCCGGCGACCGGGTGACGGCCCTGCAGGAACGGCCGACCCGCTACTTGCCGCTCAAGGAGGCGGAGCAGCTCCTCCGGGAGCGGCCCGATCAGGAGCAGGTTTTGGAGGTTCACCGGGATCTCATTCTTAAGCGTTCCAAGGAGGAGGGGAAATGAGCGAGAAGTTCCGCCGGAAGCGCTATCTGACCGATCTGTCCCTGCAGCTGCGCTACATGTTCCTGACGCTGTTCCTGCTGCTGGGTTTCCTGGGGATCGCGATCGTCGTGGTCTACATCACCGGCTGGTCCCATCTGGTGGAGCGGCTGGCGAATGTCTACCCGCAGGGGCGGCTGGTCGAGATCCTCAACCTGATCTACCTGCGCCTGGCGATGGGGTTCCTGCTCCTGCTGCCGGTGGCGCTCGGGCTGACCCTTTTCTATACCCACAATGTGGCCGGGCCCCTGGTGCGGATCAAGCGGTACCTCCGCCTGATGGCCCGGGGGGAGTTCGACCTGGCCCCCCTCTACCTGCGCCGCTTCGATGAGCTCAAGGAGGTGGCGTCCCTGATCAACGAGATCTCCTCCCGCCTGGGGCCCCGTTTCCAGGAGCGGAAGAAGCTGACCCAGTCCCTGGCGGAGACGGTGCAGCAGCTTCGGGGGGAGATCAACCGGATGCCCTCTGTCAGCCCGGAGCTCCGCCGCAAGGCCGATTACCTGGCCGAAACCCTGCGGATCCTGGAGTGATCGCCCGTCGGTTCCGGCTTTGCCGGAACGACCTCCGATTCCGGTTTCTTTCGGCTCTGTTGGGCCTTTTGCTGGTTGGAGGGTTTGGGACCTCCGCCGCCGAGGAGCGGGCGGAGGCGCTGGACCGGGACGGGGACGGGCGGCCCGAGGTCTGGATTCATCGGGACGAATCGGGGAAACCGATCCGTTCCGAGGTGGACCGCAATGGGGACGGGCGGCCGGATCTGACCCGTTACCTCGCGGATGGGGGGCTGCCGCAGCGGGAAGAGGCGGACCTGAACTTCGACGGCCGGCTGGATGCCTGGTCCTATTACGAAGTCGGCTCCAAGCGGCTGATGTGGCTGGACAAGAACGGCGATGGCGAGCCGGACGCCCGGTTTTATTACGGACCGGACGGCATCCAGCTGATCGGCGGCGAGATGGACGAGGATTTCGATGGGGTCCCGGACCGGTCATTTGGGGCGGTTCCCCCGGAGGAATCCCGCCGCCCCGACCCGGCCGGTTGACAAATTCGACGGGCTTTGTTAGATTACCGTCTCACCTTGAGACCTCGCGTGATCCCGTACTCTTAAGGAAGGCATCATCAACCCTTAAAAAAGGAGCGCTCTGAAAGAAGATGGAAGTTCTGATCAAGGAATCGTACGAGGAAATGTCGAAGCAGGCCGCCGAGATGATCGCCGATATCGTTCGGCGCAAGCCCCGCGCGGTGTTGGGTCTGGCCACCGGCTCCACGCCGGTCGGCACCTACAAGGAGCTGATCCGGCTGCACAAGGAGGAGGGGCTCGATTTCTCCAAGGTGACCACCTTCAACCTGGATGAGTATGTCGGCCTCCAGCACGATCATCCGCAGAGCTACCACTACTTCATGGCGGAGAACCTGTTCAACCACATCAACATCAACCCCAAGAACACCCATGTGCCCGACGGCACCGCCAAGGACATCCCCGCCTTCTGTCAGACCTACGAGGAGTGGATCGTCAAGGCCGGCGGGCTGGATGTCCAGCTGCTGGGGATTGGCGGCAACGGGCATATCGCCTTCAACGAGCCCGGCTCGTCGCTCGGCTCCCGCACCCGCGTCAAGACGCTGGATGAGAAGACCCGGCAGGACAACGCCCGGTTCTTCAAGAACATGGATGAGGTACCGAAGTACGCGATCACGATGGGGATCGGCACGATCATGGAGGCCCGCCAGCTGATTCTCTTGGCGAACAAGGAGAGCAAAGCGGCCGCGATCGCGCAGACCTGTGAGGGGCCGGTGACCGCGATGGTGCCGGCAACGATCGTCCAACTGCATCCCAAGGCCACGATCATCGTGGACAAGGCGGCCGGTTCCAAGCTCAGCCGGGAATATCCGGCCGAGCCGCACATCCTGGTCGTTTCCTGACGATGGCGCTGCCGGACCGGGACATTCTCCAGGCGGTGGAAGCCGCCCGGAAAAGCTCCGAGGTGGTTCGGGAGGTGAAGCGGGCGTCGGCCCGCTTCACCCTCCTGTCCAAGGGGAAGAAGGAGTTGGTCAAGGCCGGCTACAAGGCCCTGACCCCGGTCCAAATCAAGAAACTGAAGGCCGGCGGCAGCACCGCCGAGGATTTCGCCCAGATCGCGGTCGGGAAGGGGTTTGATCCGGCCCGCGTGCTGCGCTGTCATTTCGTCGGTCCGGTGATTCTGGAGGCCTCCGACGGATCGGTCGAGGTGGACGGCATTTCCCATCCGGCCGGGCTGTACGATTCCACGATTGCCAGCTCGGTGATCGGCAGGAACGCCCTTGTCAAGCGGGTGGGGCTCTTGTCCCGCACCGTGGTGGGTGAGAAGGGGGTCCTGTTCGATGTGGGGGTCGTTTCGGCCGGCAAGTCGAACGCCTTCGCCAACGGGCAGGAGATCCTGATCGCGGTGGAGACCGGCGGCCGGGAGGTGCATCCCTACGCCGAGATGACGGTCGCCGACGCCTGGGTGATCAGCCGCTCCCGCGGCGACGGCAAACTGCTCGCCGCCTACCGGTCAGCGCTGGAGGGGTATCTCAAGGCGGTGACCGCCCCCTGCAGCGTGATCGGATCCAAAGCGGAGATCCTGCACACCCCGACCGCCGAGGGGGTTTTCCTCGGGGCCGGCTCCCGCATTCGGGCGGCCGCCTCCGTCCGGGACCTGACGATGCTCAGCACCCCGGAAGAGGTGACCGAGATCCGGGACGGGGCGATCGTCAAATCCAGCATCCTGCAATGGGGCAGCGAAGTCGCCTCCGGGGCGATCGTGGACAGTTCCCTGTTGACCGAGCATTCCCATGTGGAGCGCCACGGCAAGGTGACCCATTCGATCCTCGGCCCCAACACCGGGGTCGCGGAGGGGGAGGTCACCTCCGCGTTGCTGGGCCCATTCGTCGGCTTCCACCACCAGTCCCTTCTGATTGCCGCCCTCTGGCCGGAAGGCAAGGGGAATGTCGGCTACGGCGCCAATGTCGGCTCCAACCACACCGCGAAGGCCCCGGACCAGGAGATTTGGCCGGGGGAGGGGACCTTCTTCGGGCTGGGGGTCAACATCAAGTATCCGTCGGACCTGACGCAATCCCCCTACACGATCATCGCTTCCGGGGTCAGCATGCTGCCGCAGCGGGTGGAGTTTCCCTTTTCATTGATCAACACGCCGGCCGCCCTGCATCCGGGGGTCTCCCCTGCCTACAACGAGATCATGCCGGGCTGGGTCCTCTCCGACAACATCTACATGGTGAAGCGCAACGAGGGGAAGTACAAGAAGCGGAACAAGGCGAAGCGCTCCTCGTTTGACTTCGAGGTCTTCCGCCCCGAGATCGTGGACATGATGGTTTCGGCCCGGGAGCGGTTGAAGAAGGCCCAGGGTCAGGAGATCTACACGAGCAAACAGGTCAAGGGGCTCGGGAAGAACTACCTCTCCGAGGCTTCCCGCAAGAACGGGATTGAGGCCTACACGACCACCATCCGCACCTACGCCCTCTCGGGGCTCAAGCGGGAATTGGAAGCGCTCCAGGGAAAGAACGGGGCCGCTTCGCTCCTGCAGAAGTCCGGCGGCTCGCCCCGCTGGCAGCATGAGCGCAAGCTCCTCAACGAGGAGTTCCCGGACGGGGACCTCAAGGCAATGCTGACGGAGTTGGCGCAGATACAGAAGCGGATTGCCGAGGAGGTCCAGAGCTCCAAGGAGAAGGATGACAAGCGGGGGGCCTCCGTGATCTCCGATTACGCCGAAGCCCATCCGCCGGCCTCACAGGACTCCTTCGTCAAGGAGACCCGCAAGGTCACCGAGCAGATCGTTTCCGAGATCGACGCGCTGATCAAGAAGCTCGACGGTCAGCTCACCCACGCCTAAGCGCAGTTCTAAGAGAAAAGGGGCAGGCCCCGTTTGGAGGCCTGCCCCTTTTCTTTCACCCGGTTTTAAAGGTTGTCCTTACTGCCAGTTGGAGGACCAGAGCAGCCAGAAACGGTTCTGTTC
Organism: Candidatus Omnitrophica bacterium CG11_big_fil_rev_8_21_14_0_20_64_10; assembly: GCA_002787095.1. GTDB lineage: Bacteria > Omnitrophota > Gorgyraeia > 1-14-0-20-64-10 > 1-14-0-20-64-10 > 1-14-0-20-64-10. Next base: position 33,198 of record PCVW01000004.1, read on the forward strand.
GGTCCGCACCGTCTGGTCGTCGTAGTCGTTGTCCCACCGGAATTCGCTTCGGAACTCCAGCTTCCAGTCTCCGATTGCCTCGTAGCTGAGGCCCAGCCGGCCGGAGGCGATCGGACGGCGCTGAAGGTCCCGGGAGGCGTCGGTCATGTGGAAATTGACTGCCGGGTGCAGCGTGAACTTCCGGCGGCGGTTCCAGGTCCAGCGGGTCAGCGGCCAGCCGAAGTTGGCGTGGGCCTGATGGGCGGTCCCGTGGCTGCGGGCGGGTTGGCTCGGGTCGATCAGTTTCCCGGTGATCATGCTGTAGCCCAGCGACAGGGAGGAGGTGGAGACCAGCCGGATCGAGCCGGAGATCCCCGTTTCGTGTTCAATCCCCCGCTGGCGGATTTCGTTGAAGTCCTCCTCAAAGGAGCTGTACTGATAGCGGCCGGTCAGCGTCATCCGTTCCCCGACCGGCCGGCTGATCCGGGTCCCGAGCGACCAGCGGTACTCGTCGTTGTAGATATGCTCCTCGGTCTGCGGCACATCGTTGAAATAGGTGCCGAACGCGGTGATGTGATACCTGTTCCAGCGGTGGGTGAGCTCAGTTCGCAGATCCATCCGCCGTGTTTCGTCCGGCCGGGTGGTTGGGCCGGGCGTCGAAATCGTCTCCACCCAGTTGGCCCGGATCCGGGGCTTCGGCCACCCCTCCGGCACCAGGACGCCTAAGTCCGCGGTGTACCAGGCCTGCCGGGTCATCTCCACCTCCGAGTCGTGGTCCAGGTCGTTTCGGTACCAGCTCGCCTGCAGGTCCAGGTCGAAGAGCCACCAGGGCTCCAGGTCGAAGAAATGCTCGGTCTTCATTCGGTCGGGGGTGATCTGGGATCCGAAGACGAACCCGGAAGGGATGTCTCCCAGCATCCGGAAGTCCGGCCCCACCCGCTCAAAGACCCCCCGGTGGCTGAACCAGGGGAGGTCCAGCCAGGACTCCACCGTGAAGGAGCTGTCCCGCAGCTTGTCTTTCTGCCCGAAATGGTCCTCGATCAGGGCGTCGTCGGTGAGACTGAAGGCCTCCGCCGCCTTGACCGTCCAGATGTTCGGGATGAACTTCATCTGCTGTTCCAGGAAGAGGACGGTGTTGTCCCGCGGGATGTTCGCCAGGTCCACATTCCGGACCCGTTCGTTGTCCCGGGTCTTGAGGAAGCCCCCCCCGAAGACCAGCTTGTTGTTGAGCAGCCGGAACCGGTCCCGGGCTCCGATCACCGCCCGGGGGTAGATGTAGGAATCCCGGTCCTCCCTCCAGTAGGGATAGGCCCCCAGGATCCCCTGGAACTCATGCGTTTCGTCGTACAGGTACAGGTTGACCCCCCGCACCCGGGAACCCCGCATGAAATAGGGGTGCCCGAAAGAGGCGGAGTCTCCAAAAGCGAGGTGGTTTCCCTCGGAGTAGAAGTCGGCCAGGATCGTCCGGTACCGCAGGTCGTTGTGACCGTTGCGGAAGCCGTCCAGGTCCACGACGAACCGGCTGTACTGGTCGGGATGGCGTCCCTCCGCGGTCGCTTCCAGATGGTGGTTGACCTGCCAGCCCCGGCTGTCGAAGTCCTGGTCAGAGCCGGAATCGGCGTCATGCTTGCGGCGGGTGACCCGGGTTTTCTGGGAAATCTTTCCCTTGGCGGTGAGGCGTGTCCCCTCGTCCCGGAGCTTTCGGGTCTGGCGGCGCCGTTGCGCGTAGAGGCCGGTCAGCGCCTGTTCGGTCCGGTGCCGGACGACCCGGTCCTCCTGGGCCGATTTCGGCAGGCGGCCCAGCTCCCGCAGCGCCCCCCGGTAATCCCGGCGATACAACAGGTAATCGGCCCGGGCCAGAGCCTTGCCGTCGGCGGCCGGCGGGGTTTCCGCCCAGCCGGTCCCCGGCAGCAGCAGCGACAGGATCAGCAATGGGGCCAGCCACCGGAGAAGGTTGTCATCATGACAAGGGGATGGAATCACGGGGTCCAGAGCTCCACGATCAGGGTACCGGTGTAGCGGCCGGCCACGGCGGTCGGTCCGGCATCGGTCGCCAGGTAGAAGGTGAAGGGGGAGGCCAGGGTGAAATCGCCGGTCCGGTTGGAGTCCCCGGCGAATCGCAGATCGAACTCATCCTGTCCCATCAGCCGCCGCCAGGTGATCGGGTCGGGGGTCATCTCTGTCAGGTCCGGCACCCGGACCCAGGAGGCGAGCGACCCGTCCCGGCCGTCCACGATTCCGCCGGCGAAGGGGCCGTGGGGGTTCTCTCCCAACAGCAGGGGGCCCACCCAGAATTCGTCTTCGTCCACCGGCGGGGGACCGGCCAGCGCGGCGTCCCAGCCGCTCTTCTGGATGTCGGGGCCGTAGTTGAGGTCCCAGACCTTCATCGGCAGACTGTACCTGCCGCTTTCATGGACCAGGCCGGCGGAGGAGGCGCGGTGGATCGCCTCCTTGACGCCCGAGAAGAGGGAGGCGTTGTCGCTGTAGATCCGGATCGCGAAGGGCTGGCTTTTCCGGATCCGGTTGAACCGGAAATAGCTCCAGGAAACCTCGACCGGCATCGGGTGCATGTACCGCCCCGGCGGGACGGACCCCAAGTCCAGCACCTGGGGGAAGAGCGACAGCTGTTCGCTCTCGTTGCCGACCTCCAGGGGGAAGAAGCCTCGGGCGGTGTCAGAGCGGTCCCCGTTGCCGTCCACGAGGGGGAAGGTGACCGTGAACTGTCCCAGCGGGATCGTGGCGCTGGCGGCGGTTGCGTTGAGTGTCGCGCCGGTGGTGGTGTAGGCGTGGACCAGGGTTGCCTGTTGGCCGGCCGGGATCGTGCCGGTCAGGACCGGCGTCAGGGTGATCTCGTTGCCGATGCCCAGCTGGGTCAGGGTGATGTCCACCTCGGCGAACTGGGCGGTGTTCTCGTTGTTCTGAACCACCACCTCGAAGCGGACCGGCTCTCCCGGGTTGAAGTTTTCCCGGTAGGAGAAGCCGATGATCTTCATATTGGCCGCCGCCTCGGCCGGCGCCCCGCCGCCGGCGTCCAGCAGCCCCAAGCCGGCGAGCAGCAGACCGGTCAGGAGCAGAAAGCGTTTCATGACGGCGTGACCGCCCCCGATTCGGAGACCGTGAACGAGATTTCCTTTTGCAGCAGTTCCCCCAGCCGTTCTCCGTGAATGTCCTCGGCGTCCACCGTGACGATCAGGCGATACGATCCTGTTCCCGGCAGCGCCGTCCAGGCCGGGATCGTGAGTGTCGCGGTCGGCAGGAGCGGGAAGGCCCGTCCCAGCCGGCCCCCTTGAACGAAGCCGCCGTCGGCCTGGAGGATCGCGAAGGTGCCGTCGGGCCGGACATGGACCGTGCCGGTGCTGCGCAGGGTGACCTCCAGCCGCAGGCGCTGCGGGGTCTCCGTCGCCGGGATCCCCAGGTTGGGATCGGGGATCGGCCGCTCGTCCTCAACCGTCAGATTCGTCAGCTCCACCCCGACCCGCTCTTTCCCCTCGATCTGGAAGTAGACCGGCAGGGCGAAGCGGGGGACGATCGTGACCTTCCCGGTCCGCTCCGCCGGAGGTTCCGGCAAGGCGGTCTCCGGCTCCTTGGCCGGCATCGGGGCCCCCTCGCTGTGGTGAATCGCAAGGGCGTTCCCGGAGGCGGGGCCCTCGAAGACCGGCAGGGGAGCCGGCAGTTCATCCACCAGGATCGCCGCCAGGTATTCTCCGGCGCTGTCCGCCGCGACATTGGCCGGCGGGGTCACGGTGAAGCGGACATTGCTGGTGACCCCGGGCGCCAGCAGGAATTTCTCCGGCTTGAAGAGGAACCAGTCCTGGGCTGAAGGGATGTGCAGACCCGCTTGGAAGTGCCGGTAAGGGGCGCTCTGAACCCGCACCTCCACCGGGACGCCGCCGTGATTGGTCACTTCCAACTCCCCCTCGGTCGGCTGGTCGGCCGGGAGCGTCATCTCCAGCCGGGTCGGCTGCACTTCGACCGCCCGCGCGGTTCCCGCCAGGCAGCCCAGCAGGCAAAGAGACCCGGCAAGGATCGATCGGGGGGTCATGGAGCCGGAACGGTCTCGAAGTAGAGGTAGGTGTCGTAGGTTCCCTGAACCGAACCGGCGTCGAAGTCGGCCCGGAGGCTCAACTCAAAGGGGGTTTCCCAGATGAAGTCCCCCAGCGGGATATCGTCCCGGGTGAAGAGGAGGTTGTCCGGTCCGGCGACCCAGTTGGCGTTCCGGGGATCGATCCCGAGGACGATGCATTCGGTGGTTTCCGAGCCGCCGGGGGTCAGGGCCGGTTTGTAGGGGACCGTCTTGGCGTCGTTGATGTCCGGCACCGCCCGCCAGCTGTCCTCCCCGAAGACCGGGGAATGGATCAGGAGCGGGACGACGAACCGGCCGTCGGTCGAGACCAGGCCGGCCGGGCTGGCGGTGTGGATCGAGCCGGCCACCCCCGCGAAATGCAGGTTGTCGGTGTAGCAGCGCATCCGCCAGGGGTACTCCCCGTTGTACATCCCGTCCACGAGGATCGTCCCCAGATCGGTCGGCCCCGGTTCCCCGGCGTCGAACCGCAGCCCCCCGGAGAAGCGGTAGCCGCCGAAGGGAAGGATCGTTCCGGTCACATACACCTCCTCCCGCACCGAGGCCCAGCCAACCGAGGGAATCCCGCACAGGAGCGCGGCGGTCACGAGCGAAACCAGAGAGAGAGTTTTTTTCACAGCCATCCTCGCCGCGTCAGCTCCTTTTCTAGGTCATCAAATGATTTAAACGGCGCCGCCTTCACCCCGTGCGTTTGGGACCAGCTCAACAACTCCTCCTTCGCGAAGGTCAGGGTTGCCGCCTTGGCGCCGCAACGGTCGGTCACCCCGTTGCCGGCGAAGACCGTCGTGTAGCCCTGCGCGTTCCAGTCCCGGATCGAGTCCCCCTTGCAGTGGCCGCAGTCGGGACAGCGGTCCGACGGGAAGGGGAACTCCACCCGCCACCGGCCCGGTTTTCCCTCCGGGATCTCCGGTTGTTCCACGAGGCGGTTGGACAGCTCCGGTAGGGGAAACAGGCCGGCGGACTCCAGCACCGCCTGGACGCAGAAGTCAAAGCCGCCGCTCATCAGGATCACCGGAATTCCCCGGTCCCGCATCCGGCTCAGGAAAGGGGGGAAGGAGGGGTCCAGCCGGATGCGCTGCCGCAGCAGCCGCTTGAGCGTCTCGGCGCCCGCGGTCACGGTGGCCATCTCCAGGGCGAGCCCTTCCCGGATCGGCAGTTCTCCCGCCACCACCTGGTCCTGGATCCGCCGCCAATGGGGATCGCCATGCTGGTTGAGGATTTCGACCAAGGTGTCCTGGCGGGTCACCGTGCCGTCAAAGTCGCACGCGACAAGGAGTTGGGGCTTCATCGTGCCCCCATTATCCGGGCTCAAGTCCCGGCTTGTCAATCCCCCCCGCTCGGGGTAGACTGATGGACCTATGCGGAAGGCTTTTTTCCTCTTCTGCCTCCTCTGCTCCGTCTTTTTTGCCGGCCCTGCTCCACGGGCCGCGGCGGCGGAGGGCACCGTCCTGGAATTCTGGGAACTGGCCGTCGGCGAGGAGTTGATGCGCTCGCTGCTGGACAGGTTCGAACGCCAGAATCCCGGGATCCAGGTCCGTTTTCAGCAGCTCTCCTACGATTTCGGCCTGGAGAAGATCATCACCGCGATCGCCGCCGGGAACCCGCCGGATGTGATCCAGTTGGGGACCGATCAGGTCCCGCAGTTTTCCTCCACCGGCGTCCTGCAGGATTTGACCGACGACCTGGCCCCGATCCGGGACCGTTATCTGATGTGGGACACGGTTACCTACCAGGGGCGGATTTACGGCATGCCCTGGCTGGCCGGCACCCGGATTCTTTTCTACAACCGGGACCTGTTTGTCCGGGCCGGACTCCATCCCGACCGCCCCCCGGCCACCTGGGAGGAGTTGAAGAAGGCGGCGGAGAAGATTGACCGGCTGGGTCCCGACATCAAGGGGTTCGGGATCCATGTGGGGGAGCCATACTCTCCCTGGCAGGAGTTCCTGCCGTTTGCCTGGGGCAACGGCGCGGAGGTGCTGGATTCCACCTGGGAACGCTCCCGGCTGACCGAGCCGGCTATGGTGGAGGCGCTGACGTTTTACCGGTCGCTCAAACCCTTTTCCCTGATTGAGCGGCAGTCGCAGGTGAACCAGAACTTCACCGAAGGGAAGCTGGGGATGCAGATCTCCGGCGCCTGGAACTTCCGGGGGATCCCCCGGGCCAATCCGACCCTCAATTACGGCGTCGGTCTCTGCCCCAAGCCGTCGGCCTCGCACGGCACGCCGGCCGCCTTCGCCGGCGGCGAGGTGCTGGTGGTCAGCCGGTTGTCGAAGCATCGGGAGGCGGCCCTGAAGCTGATCCGGTTCCTGGCCGACCAGGAACAGACGATGACGATCGTGGAGGCGCAGCGGAATGTGACCCCGACCGTCGAGTCAGCCGTCCAGAACCCTTACTACCAATCCCGTCCGAAGGAGCGGCTCTTCTTCGAGCAGGTCCGCTGGGCGGTCCCTCCGCCGGCTCATCCCGAATGGGGCAAGATCCAGGAGCGGCTGACCCGGATGGTGGAGGAGGTGATCTTCAACGATATGGAGCCGGCCGCGGCCCTGGCGCAGGCGGCGGGGCGGGTGGACGAGATCCTCCAGGCCCGGGAGCATCACGGCCGGTTCAGCGACACCATCTTCTTCACCGGGTTGGGGGCCGCTTGCGCGGTCGGCTGGGGGATCTGGGCCTTCCTGAAGCGCCGCCGCAACGGGAAACGGGTGAAACTGCCGCGGCGGGATGTGGCGACCGCTTCGGTTTTCATCTCCCCCTTCGTGATCACCTTCCTGGTGTTCCAGATGATTCCGCTGCTGCACTCGCTGTTCCTCAGCTTCTCCAGATACAACCTGCTGAGCTCCGAGATTTCCTTCGTGGGCTTCAGTAATTTCTGGGAGGTCCTCTCGGATGTCGATTTCCGGAACGCCCTGTGGCACACGCTGATCTTCGCGCTGGGGACGATCCCCTTCACGATGGTGTTGGCCCTCTTCGCCGCGGTCCTGATCAACACGAAGGTGCCGTTCAAGCAGCTGTATCAGGCCGGGATGTTCCTGCCGGTCGCCACCTCGGTGATCGTGATCGCGACGATCTTCACCTACCTGTACGCCCCGGGCGGGGTCACGAACCGGATGCTGGAGTTCTTCCATCTGCCGGTGCCGGAGCCGAGCTGGCTGCTCAACAAACAGCTGGCCCTGCCGGCGATCATGGTGATGAGCGTCTGGGCCAGCTTCGGCTACTACATGGTGTTGTTCCTGGCCGGGCTGCAGACGATCCCGATCGAGTTGTACGAGGCCGCTTCGATTGACGGGGCCAACGAGTGGCAGAAGTTCCGCTACATCACGCTGCCGCAGCTCAAGCCCATCCTGCTGCTGGCGGTGGTGATCAACACGATCCGGACCCTGCAGGTCTTCCCGGAGATCTTCACAATGACGCAGGGGGGGCCGCTGGGGGCGACGACCACGGTCGTCTGGTACCTCTATGAGGCCGGCTTCAAGCATTTCGAGATGGGGCGGGCCGCGGCGGTCGGCTACCTGCTGTTCCTGATCACCATGATTCTCTCCTGGCTGCAGACCAAGCTGTTCAAGGTGGAGGAGGGGTCGTGAGGGAGCGGGTGGTGGTGACGACCGCGGTCTCGGTTCTGACCGTCATGCTGGTGCTGACCCTGACGCCGCTGCTGCTGATGTTCTACACCTCGCTGAAGCCGACCGGCACCCTCTTTCAGCGGGCGACCGAGATCACGGTCGCCGACTTCGAGATCGGCGAGCTCAACTCGATTGGCGGCCCGATTGAAACCGAGGCGGGCGGCACTTCCAGCGTCCGGATGGCCTTCCAGCCGGCCGAGCCCGTCCCTCAACAGAACCGGGTGGTCGCCGTGCAGTACCACAAGGCCGGCGGCGGCGCGGCCCAGTGGCAGACCCGGATCTCCCAGGACATGCGGAAGTTCTCCTTCCTGGAGTTCCGGGCCCGGGGGGAGGTGGGGGGGGAGACCTTCACGGTGGACCTGGTGGATCTCAAGGGGCGCCGCACCTCGCTGGGATTGCGGGAGTTCAGCCGCGGCGGGTTGACGACCCAGTGGGAGACGATCCGGATCCCGATCGAGGCATTCCATCTTCAGGTCCTCTCGCCCGATCTGCCGGAGCGGCAGGCGGAGGAGCTGGCGATCAGCTTCAAGGAGGGCAGCGGCACGATCTACCTGGACGACATCCGGCTTCGCTTCAAGAACTGGACGGTCACCAACTACGGGGATGTTCTTTTCAGCGGGCCGTTCGGCCGGTACGCGGTCAACTCGACGGTGATCTCCCTGATCGTCACCTTCGGCAATCTGCTGTTTGCGACGATGGTCGGCTACGCCTTCGCCCGGAAGGACTTCCCGTTCAAGCAGGTGATGTTCTTCATGATCGTGGGTTCCATCGCGATCCCGCCGCAGGTGCTGATGGTGCCGGTCTTCATCCTGATGAAGCATCTGGGGTGGCTCAACACCTATTGGGCGCTGATCGTTCCCAACATGGTCCTGCCGTTCAATGTCTTCCTGATGCGGCAGTACATCTCCAAGCTGCCGCTCGCGGTCGAGGAAGCGGCCCGGATCGACGGCGCCAACGAGTGGCAGATCTTCTGGCGGGTCATCATGCCGCTGTCCCAACCGGCGCTGGCGGTCGCCGGGATCAACACCTTCATGGGCTCCTGGAACACCTTCCTGTATCCCTTCCTGCTGACCAACAGCGTGGAGATGCGGACCCTGCCGGTCGGGTTGGCGATGTACAAATCGCTGCACGGGGTGGACTGGGTCCACCTGATGGCCGGCTCGGCGATCACGGCACTCCCGGTGATCGTCGTTTTTCTCTGCTTCCAGCGGCACATCATCGAAGGGCTGACCCGGGGTTCGACGGTTGGCTGACCCCCAAAGGGGCCTGGCCCCTTTGGGGGCAAAAGGGGGCAGGCCTAGGCAGGGGCTGGGAGTTTTGGTTTCCCGAGAAGGGAGCGCATGGTTGTGATCGTGCGGGTTTCGGCGGTGGGGGGGTCCATCTGATGGTATTGTCGGAACAATTTTGTGGCGGTCTCTTCGTCCGGGTGAAATTGCGCCAGCAGCCAGGACCGTTCCAGCCATTTCGGCGAGGGGAGCTTTCCTATGTAGGAGGGGTAGCTTGACCACGGGTAGTCTTCCCAGGAGTCTCTTCTGCACCCGGCTTTTCTGGCATTGTGATGGATGTATCGGCATAGGGCCAAGGCGTAGGTCTCTTCTTCCACCAATGGATTCTTGTATCGGTCTTGAAAGAGGGAGCCGACCCGCTTGTGGCGCCGGTTGAAGTACTGGGCATAATCTCCCTGAAGCGCATGCATGGCGGAATCAAGGTTCCCCTGAGGCGTTTGCGGGAACAGGTGAAAATGATTGGGCATGAGGCAGTAGGCGAAGAGACGAAGCTGATGGGCGACGACTGTTTCGTCGAGCAGGCAGAGAAATGTTTTGTGGTCATGGGCGTCCAGGAAGATGACCCGTTTCTCAACGCCCCGGTTGAAGACGTGGTAGAAGGCCCCCTTGAACAGTCGGCGTGGCGGTCGTGGCATTTGTATGAATAATATAACATATTAAATAATATGCAATACCTATTTTTCAGGCGGCCTGGTACCTTTACCCCCCTTTTGGGCCAGGCCCCTTGAAGTTTCAGCTTGGGGTCAGCTACTACGGCAACCGGATCCCGTGGCGGGTGCGGGAGGACCTGGAGGCGATCCGGCAAGCCGGCTGCACCTATGTCGTCCACACCTTTTCCGAGCAGGACCTGGAGTTTTATGCCGGGGCGATGCGGCAAATCATCGCCGACTCCAAGGCGCTTGGGTTGGAAGTCTGGCTGGATCCCTGGGGGGTCGGGCAGGCCTTCGGCGGGGAGACCTACTCCCAGCTGATCGCCAAGGACTTGACCCTGCGGCAGATCGGCTCCCAGGGGCAGTCCCTCCCGATCGCCTGTCCCAACCACCCGGCTTTCCGGGATTACCTGGACCGCTGGGCCGAAACCGCCGCCGACCTGGGAGCGGATGTGCTCTTTTGGGACGAGCCCCACTTCTCGATCTTCCCGGAGCCCTCCGCGGAAGCGGCCGTCTCCCTCTGGGCCTGCCGTTGCCCGGTCTGTCAGGAGCTGTACCACGAGCGAATGGGCGGGCCGATGCCGGATCGGCTGACCGCCGAGTTGCGGGCCTTTAAGGAAGACTGTCTGGTGGACCTGACCCGGCGCCTGTGCGAAAAAACCCGGGCGTTGGGGCTCAAGTCGGCGGTCTGCCTTCTGCCGTTCGAGTCCTCCTCCACCGTCAACGACTGGGAGAAGATCGCCCGGATCCCGGAGCTGGACATTCTGGGGACCGACCCCTATTGGCGGCCCCGGCAGCCGGATGTGGCCGCCTTTGTCGGCCGGGCCGCCGCCCGGATCCGGGGGCTGGCCGATCGGCACGGCAAGGCGGGGCAGATCTGGATCCTCAACTTCAACATCCCGAAGGGGGAGGAACCGAAGATCACCGAAGCGGTGGAGGCGGCCGCCGCCGCCGGCATCCGGAACCTGGCCGCCTGGAGCTATTACGGGGCCGGCTACATCAAGATTGGCTCGGAAGATCCCCGGAAGGTCTGGGAAACCTTGGGGGCCGCTTATCGCAACCTGATTTCTGCTTGACAGATACGGCGAGCGAGGGTATTTATAAAACAATTCGAAAGGAACCCCATGATCAAAGCCAGTGACCCCGATAACTCACTGACCGAACGGGAGCGCAAGAATGTCGCGATCCTCGAATCGATCAAGCGCTACGGCCCCATCTCCCGCACCGACATCTCCAAGATCACCAAGCTCAACATCGTCACTGTCTCCAACTATGTGAACAACTTCATCGAGCAGGGGGTGGTGATCGAGAAGGGGCTCGACATCTCCTCCGGCGGCCGGCGGCCGACGATCGTGATCCTCAACCCCAAGTCGGCCTTCTGCATCGGGGTGGACCTGGGGGTCTTCACGATCCGGACCGTCCTGACCGACATGGAGGGGACGGTCGTCGCCCGGGCCAAGGGGGCCCACCCGCGGGACACCGCCGACAGCGTCGTCAAGGCGATCACGCGGCAGGTGGAGGAGGTGATCGGCGCCTCCCAGGTGGACCCCAAGAAGCTGCGGGGGATCCGGATCGGGGCCGGCGGGGTGATCGACCGGGAGGTCGGCACGATCCGCTGCACCGAGGGGGTCGCCTCGGTCTATGTCCCGATCACCCAGCTGCTCTCCGAGAAGTTCAAGCTGCCGGTGAGGCTGGACCACGATGTCACCACCGCCGCCTACGGCGAGTGGTCGCTGGGGGCCGGCACCGATGTGGACATCATGCTCTTCATGTATTCGGGGGTCGGCTGCGGCATGATCATCAACGGGGAGATTTACCACGGCCACAGCGGCACCGCCGGCGAGGTCTCCCTCAGGGAGCAGCAGGAGGGGGTCGCCGATGTCTGGATCGGCAACATCTCGGCCTTGAAGCCCTGGGCGGCCCACCTGGGGATCCCGGACGACGCCCGGGAGGCGATCGAGAAGGGGGGCGTCTCCAAGATCTCCGATCTGGTCGGCGGCCGCCTGGAAGAGATCACCCTGGAGACCGTTTTCCAGGCGATCA
>PCVW01000004.1:44966-45318 GCA_002787095.1 Candidatus Omnitrophica bacterium CG11_big_fil_rev_8_21_14_0_20_64_10
AACATTTTTGCCCTCAAGACGCTGGGGGTCACACACCTCATTGCGAGCGGCGCCACCGGCTCGCTGCGCGAAAACATCCACCCCGGCGACATCGTCCTCGTCGATCAGTTCATCGACAAGACGATCGGCCGGGCGCGGACGTTCTATGAAAAGGCGGCGGTGCATGTCGAATTCGCCGAGCCGGTGTGCCCGGTCATGCGTCAGTGGCTGGCGGATGCAGCGGGGTTGGAGGATCTGCATTGTCACAACGGCGGGACGTACGTGTGCATGGAGGGGCCGGCGTTTTCGACGCGGGCCGAGAGCGAGATGCACCGCGCCTGGGGAGGCGATCTCATCGGCATGACCGCCCTGC
>PCVW01000007.1:0-11977 GCA_002787095.1 Candidatus Omnitrophica bacterium CG11_big_fil_rev_8_21_14_0_20_64_10
CGATCGAACCGAGGGGATCACAATCCGACAGGGGCCGACCCATGAAATTCCGAAGGAGCGGCTTCTGGCTGAATACGAAGGATTGATCCGGAATATCACGCTGGACGGCCGGGGAGATTTGATCTCACGAGAGAAAAACCGGTATGGTATTCTCCAATTCATGGCCCCGCTGCTGGACCAAGCGCCCCGCCGACCTCGAAGAGCCGTCGCGAACCTGATCGGCGCCCGGAGTGTCCGGGTCCACCTACTCGATGAGTTCGCCCGCCCCTATCATCCCCGCTGCTGGCGCCTGCTGTCGTGGGCCCTCTTTGGACTGATCAGCACCCTCCCGTTGACCGTCTGGGGGCTGCTGCGCGGCCGAAAGGAGCCGTTCTGATGGGTGTGCGAACTCTCCTGATCGGCTGCGGTCTGATCGCCCGGGCCAAGCATCTGCCGGCGATCCGGGCCCTCGGAAAACGGATCGCACTCACGGCCCTCTGCGACGCCAACCTGGAAGCGGCCCGGACGCTGGCCCGGCCATTTGGAGGGGCCCGGACCTTCGGCGACGCGACAACCGCGCTGCGGGAGGTCCGGCCGGAGCTGGTGATCCTCTGCACACCCCCCCAGACCCACCGAGCGCTGGGAGTCCAAGCCCTGGAAACGGGAGCCGACCTTTTCCTGGAAAAGCCGATGGCCCTGACCTCCCCCGACTGCGAGGCGATCCTGGCAGCGGCCCGGCGGTCCGGCAAGCGGATCTGCGTCGCCTTCAGCCAGACCTTCACCCCGGCGGTCCGGCAGGCGGAAGCGGCGGTCCGGGCAGGCGCGATCGGTGAACTAACCGGCCTGCAGATCTTCCTCTCAACTCCGGCCGACTACATGACCAATCGGAAGGACCACTGGGTCCATCGCCTCCCAGGCGGCGTTTTCTCGGAGACCGGCCCCCACATCCTTCACCTGGCCCTCCGCTTCCTCGGGGAAATCCGGGAGACGGCAGTTCAAACGGCCAAGCGGCAGGACCATCCCTGGTCGCTGGCCGACGATTTCCGGATCACCCTGACCTGCGCCCGGGGCCTGGCCTCGGCCAACCTGATCTACACGACCAGCCACTGGGCCGCCCGGCTGGAACTGCTCGGGACCGAGGGGCGGCTGCTCGTAGACCTGGAGACCGGCGTCTGCCTGAAACTCACCCGGCCGGACCTGCGTCCCGCGACAGTCTGGAAGTCTGGGACGGCAGAGGGGATCGGACAGATCCTCGGACTGCTGCGAAGCGCGGGCCGGACCTTGTTCGGCAAACGGGAGAACAGCCACGGCCTGATCCTGAAAGGGTTCCTCGACGCGATCGAGCAGGGAACCCCGCTGCCGGTCCCGCCGGAAGAGGGGCTGGCCGTGACCCGGGCGATGGAGCAAATCGGCCGGCAGCTGCGCCGGGCGGGCTGAGCGGATGTGCGGCATCGCGGGGGCTGTTTCCAGCCAACCCCTCCCGGAGCGGCTGCTGTCCGACTTCACACGGGCACTGGCCCATCGGGGGCCGGATGACTCGGGGACCTTCCTGGCGCCGGACCGCAAATCGGGGCTGGCCCACACCCGCCTGAGCATCCTGGACCTCTCCACCGCCGGCCACCAGCCGATGGGGAACGCCGACGGGGTCATCTGGCTGAGCCACAACGGAGAGATCTACAACTTTCTCGAACTGCGGCGGGAGTTGGAACGGCGGGGGACGACATTTCGATCCCGCACCGACACCGAAGTGCTGCTCAAGCTCTATGAAGCGGAGGGGGAACGGTGCGTCAACCGGCTCTCCGGGATGTTCGCCTTCGCGATCCTGGACCTGAAGCGTCAGAAACTCCTGCTGGCGCGAGACCGGCTGGGGATCAAGCCCCTTTATTTCACCGAGCGGGGGGGCAATTTCTTGTTCGCCTCCGAGATCAAAGGGCTGTTGGCCGCCGGGGTCCCCCGCGCCGTGGACTGGCAGGGGATCTGGGACTACTTCACCTTTTCCTTCGTCCCGGGGCCCCGGACCGCCTTTGAAGGAATCCGGCAACTGCCGCCGGCCCACACCCTCACGCTGGATCTGACAACCGGCCGGCGGGAGATCCGCCGCTACTGGAGTCCGCTGGCGTCCGAGACCGAGCCTCTCCCATCGGGGCCGGAGCTCACGCGCCGGGTCCGGGAGATGGTGCGGACCGCAGTCGCCGAGGAGCTGGTCAGCGATGTCCCTCTGGGGCTCTTCTTCAGCGGCGGGATTGATTCGACCCTGCTGGCGGCGATCGTGCGGGAAGTTTCTCCCAAACCGGTCAAGACCTTCACCGTCGTCTTTGAGGGGAATCCCCGCTTCCTCCACGACGATCGGGAATACGCCCGATTCGCGGCGCGGCGGCTCGGCACCGAACACCACGAGCTTCCGGTGAGGTTGGAATCTCCGGAAGAATTCCTGGAGATGATCCGCCACGTGGACCAGCCGTTCGCCAACTCAACCCTCTACCTGCAGTACCTGATCGCCCAGGCGACCCGCAAGCATGTGACCGTCGCCCTCTCCGGCGTCGGCGGAGATGAGCTGTTCGGCGGCTATCCCAAATACCGGCTCCTTCCCTGGGCGCCGTTGATCGGAGCGATCCCGGCCGGACTGGGCGGGACGGCGACGGGTCTGCTGCGCTGTTTCCGGGAAGACCCGGCCCATCCCCTGCTGCGGCGGATCCGGAGGACCCTGCGGGGGGCCGGCCTGGACCTGGCCGGACAGTATCTGCGCTGGGCCTACGGCCTGAACGAGTCGGAGAAGCAGGCCCTCTGGGCCGATTGGAACCGGACCGAACAACCGGCCGATTCGGTCCGGCTAATCGCCCGGATCTTTTCGGAGCTGCCGGCCGGAACCGACCACTACCGGAAGGTCTTCTGCGCCGAATTGGAGACCTTTCTCGCCGACAACCTGCTGCGCTACACAGACAGCGCCACGATGGCGGTCGCCCTGGAAACCCGGGTCCCGCTGCTCAACCACCGGCTCGTGAAACTGTCCTCCCGTATCCGGTTTCGCGATAAAATACGGTCCGGAAAAACGAAACGGATCCTGATCGACGCCTTTCGGGACCTGCTCCCGGAAGCGATCCTGCGGGCCCCGAAGCGGGGCTTCTCCCCTCCGCAGGCCGCCTGGATGACCCAGGTGCTGGATCAATATTTTGAGACGACGATGACCCAGAAAGCGGTGGAAGAAGACGGATTTTTCGACTGGGAGGCGATCCAGCGCTTCCGGGGGGAGCTCAAGACCGGGCGGCGGGACAGCTCCGGGGAGCTGTTGACCCTCCTGATGTTCGATGTCTGGCACCGCCGCCAAATCCGGGGGGCCGCGTGACGAAGCGATTCCCGGCCGACCGGCGGGTCAACCGAACCCCCGCCCCCTCGATCCGCTGGATGGTCGAGCTGCTGCGGACCTTGGCCTTCCACCGGATCGCCCTGCGGTACAAGGAGAGTCTCCTCGGTTTCGGCTGGATCCTGCTGCAGCCGGTGGCCCTGACCCTGATCTTCACCTACATCCGACGGGTGGCCGACATCCCGACCGGCGACATCCCCTATCCGCTGTTCGTCGCGACCGGCCTGGTCGCCTGGTCTCTGACCTCCGTCGCGATCGCCCAAGCGTCGATCAGCATCACCGGCTACACCGATGTCCTCAAGCGGATCGCGATCCCGAAGCTGCTTCTGCCGCTGGCGGCCCTGAGCGCCACCCTCGCCGATGTGGGGATTCTGGCCTTGCTCTGGGGCGGGCTTTTCCTTTATTTCCAGCCGATCTTCTCCTGGAACTTCCTCTGGGTGCCGGTGATCCTGGGGGTCCATCTGCTGCTGCTGCTGGGGCTCTGCAGCCTGATTGCCCTGGCCAATGTCTTCTTCCGGGACATTGGGCACGCGGTCCCCCATCTGATCCAGCTCTGGTTCTTCGCCAGCCCCGTCTTCTATCCCACCTCCCTGGTGCCGAAGGAGTTCCGGCTGCTGGCCCGGTGGAACCCGATGACCGGAATCATCGAGAGCTACCGGTCCGTCCTGCTGACCGGCCATGCCCCCGCGCCCGACCTTTGGATTCCGGCGATCGTGGTCACTGTCGCGGTCCTCGGACTGGGGTTGTTCCTTTTCTGGAAGTTCGAAGGCATTCTGGCGGACCTGATCTGATGCGGCGCGTCCTGTTCGAAGAGGTGCGAAAACGCTTCTCCCGGCAGCGGGGGGCCAAGATCGTGGCCAACTGGGGTTTCTGGCGGCCGACCGCCGATGACCCCCGATGGTTCTGGCCGATCAATGGCGTCAGCTTCTCCATCGAGGGATCGGGAAGACGGCTCGGGATCATCGGCGCCAACGGCTCGGGAAAGACGACCCTCCTGAGGCTCATCGCCGGAGTCACCCAGCCGACGAGCGGCTGGGTGGAGGTCCATGGCCGGGTGCTGCCCTTGCTGGAGCTCTTCTCCGGGATGCAGCCGGAGCTGACCGGCCGGGAGAACATTCTGATGGGCGGCGTGCTGCTCGGCATGCGGCGGCGGGAGATCCTGGGAAAGTTCGATTCGATCGTGGACTTTGCCGGCATCTCCGGCTTCGTGGACATGCCGCTGAAGCATTACTCGCTCGGGATGATGATGCGGCTGGGGTTCAGCGTCGCGACCCATGTCGAAGGGAAGATCATCCTCGTGGACGAGGCCTGGGGGATCGGGGACGCCGAGTTTCAGAAGAAAAGCGCCGAGCGGCTGGACGAACTGCGGCAGCGGGGGGCCACGCTGATCCTGGTGTCGCACGACCTGGAGGTGCTCCGGCGCCTCACCGACGAGATCCTCTGGCTCCACGGCGGCCGGGTGGAAGCTTTCGGGCCGTCGGAGAAGGTGATCGCCCGGTACCTGGCGGCCGTCCAGTCGGGGAAAATCCCGACCCAGCCGGCCTAACCCGCCCGACAGATCGCTTCGAAGTCGGCCGCGACCTCGGCCCAGTCCCGTTGCCGGTTCGTCTCGGCGCTTGCCTCGACCATCCCCGCCAACGCCTCCCGGTTCCGGTCGCACCAATGCAGCTGCTCGATGAATCGATCGGGGGTCCGGATCGGGAAGGTCCACCCGGTCCGGCCCGACTCCACCAGATCGGGGCCGGCGCAGTGGACGGTCGCCAGAATCGGCAGGGCGGCGGCCCGGGCCTGCGCGAGCACCAGACCGAACCCATCCTGGATCGTCGGAAAAAGGAACAGGTCGGCCCCGACATACTGTTCCCGAAGGGCAGCCCCCCGCTGCGGGGGAATCCAACGCCACTGCCCGGCCACCATTCCAAGACAACGGCGGCTCTCCGGAAGACGAGCTCCCACCAACCGGAACCGGAAACGATCCGGCCCGCAGCCCCGGATGATCTGAGCCATGTCCCACATTCCCTTCTGAAGGGAAAGGTTTCCGACGAACAGCACCTCCAGCGGCGCGCCGGCGAGAATCCGCCGGCGGCGGGCTTCCAATTCCTCGGAGGAAAGCCGGAACACCGAGGTATCGGCCCCCAGAGGCAGAAGCCGGAGCTTCGCGGGGTCCACCCCCCGCTCCAGAAAGGTATCCCGGGCAAAGGAGGAGAGCACGCAGATCCGGTCGGAGAGACGGTACTCCTCTTCCTCCCGCCGAACCATTCCCTCCCCAGGTCGCTCAATCCGAACGCCGGCCCGACGGGCCTCGGCCTGCAACAACGCCTCCTGAGCCCGGATATGGGCCGACCCCCGCATCAGAAGGACCCGACCCCGGCGGCCGGGACGCTGCAGCGTCTCCAGGGCAATCCCGCTCCAGAGATGGCCGACCTCCCATTCCGCTTGATTCAACCGCCTAGCCACCCAGCCGCCGAAAGCGGCCGCCTCCCGTAGGACCATCCCAGCCGGCAGGTTTTTCCGGCCGACCCGGTCCGCGAGCCGGGCCACCAACCCATGCCCCCAGAAAGAGAGGGTCCGGACCGACCCCGTGCCGGGGCGTTGGAACCGCCAGACCGGATCGTCGGTCAGAAGGGTCACGGCATGCCGCCGAGCGGCGAGCGCTTCGGCCAGATCCAGCGCGTGGAAACGGCCCGGCACCCCGATCGCGATCCGCATCCTAAACCCGCTCCTCCAGCATCACCCTCAGCCGATCTCCATAGGTGTGTTTCCCCTCAGTGATCCGCCGACGGGCCGCCGCCATGAGCCGCCGACGGTCGGCGTCATGATCCAGCAGCCAGCGGAGCTTCCGAACCATCTCGGCCTCCCCCTGGAAATAGAGGACCGCCTCCCCTTCCGGCCCGAAGAGAGTCCGGTGAAAGGCGGTCGCCTCGGTCAGCATGCATCCCCCCATCGCCGGCACCTCGAAGGTGCGCATCGAGTTGTCGTCCCGATTCGCCCGGCGGACCAATCCCAGCACCACCCGGGCGGCGGCGACCGCCCGTCTCAACCCGGCTCCGTCCATCTCTCCTACGGCGCACGGCCGGCAGACAGCATCCCGCTCCCAATAACCGCCGACCAGCCGAACCCGGAAGCCGGAGCGGATCAGCGGCCGGATCGTCTTCAAGCGGTCAGGATCGGCCCCCCCATAAAAGAGCAGATCGGCCTCCGGCTCCGAACCGACGGCCGGCTCCGGGAAATGAATTTCCGGCGCGTAAGCGAACGGGAGATGGTTGGCCCGGGGAACGCCGATCCGCCGCAGATCGTCGAGATTGGCTTCCCGGGTGGAGAAGACCGCATCATAGCCGGGCAGCGCCCGCAGGAACCAGCGGGAGCGGTGGGCCGGGTTCCAGGGATCGTCGGTCAGGTAGTTGATCCGCCGGATCCCCAATCGGCCGATCTGGACGAGCGTCTCCCGGCTGAGCGGAGCGGTCCCGACCGCCAGCAGCCGGCCGGGACCGCGGCTCCGGCAGGCGGCCAGCACCTCCCGTTCAAACGCTCCCATCCGGGAAGGACGCCGATCCCGGAGGCGCCAGCTGAACCGCTCCCGCCAGACCGATCCGGACGCCGCCCGGCGGACATCGAGAAAAAGAAGCTCCCCGCCCCGATCCTCCACCGCCCGCCTGAGAAAGGCGCCGATCTGTTCGGGACCGGGATGGCCGACCAGCAGGAGGGACCGGTTCATCGGGCCCCGCTTCCGGAGAAACGGCGGACCGCCTCCGCGATCCCCTCCGCCGCCCGCTCCAAACTGTATCCTTCCACCGTCCCGCGGCGGACCGCCCGGGCCGCGGCCTCTTCCCGGAACGATCCCAACCGGGTGAGGGCGGCGGCCAACCCGTCGGCCGAACCGGCCGGGAAGATCTCCCCGGTCCGGCCGGGGATCACCAGGTCTGGGGCGCAGCCGACCCCATCGGAAACGGCGCAGGGAAGACCATGCTGGAGCGCCTCATTGACGACCAGCCCCCAGGTCTCCCGCCGGCTCGGCAGAACCAGCCCGTCGGCGGCGTGATAGACCGGACTCATCTCCTTCTGATTCTTGAACCCCAGGAACCGGCTCTCAACGGCCGGCGCCCCGGCCGAGTCCGCCTCCAGAGAAGTCCGCAGCCGGCCGTCCCCCATCCAAATCAGAACGACCCGGCGCCGCAGCGGGTCGGACAGCCGGCGGCAGGCCCGCAGGATCAGCCCCGGTTCCTTTTCCGGGATCAGCTTCCCGGAAAAAAGGAGGGCCCACCCATCGGCCGGGATCTTCAACGCCGCTCGGGTCCGTTCCCGCAACCGTTCCCGGGCCCGCTCATCCGATTCAAAGGGGACCCCATCCACCCCATAAGGAGAAAAGACCAGCCGTTCCTCCGGGCAGCCGAGCCGGCGGTAATGCTCCCGCGAACGGTCCCCGATATAGAGGAAAGCGGCGCACCGCCGATAGAGCTGCCGAAGCGCCCAGTCCCGGCTCCAGCCCCGAAGCCGATCTCCCGCCCGACCGACGTCGGTGGTCTCCGCCCGGAAGAGGATCGGAATCTTCAAGCGGCTCGCCGCGAAAAATCCAGCCTGAAGGACGGGGGAGGCATACCCGGTCAAAAGGACCGCCGCCGGACCGATCCGCGCCAAAGTCCGCCCCAACCGCAGCCGGCCTGCTCCGGAGAGGAAGCAAGCGTCGTAGCCGGAGAGCAGATCGGTGTCCCATCGAACCGGGACGCCGAATCCCGGGTCCCGCGCCGCCGCGACCCCCCGCCGGGAGCCGTACAGGACGGTGACCGGAATGCCGTGCCGCTGTTGAAGCCGACGGTACAACGGCGCCCGGTATTGGACCGGATGGGTTTCGATGACCGTCAACCGCCCCGGTCCGCTCATCCGGGCCGAACCCCCTCGACCGCGATGCCGCCACCCCGTTCGACTGCTTCGATCCCCCCGATGCGGCTTTCCCGAATGGGTTTCCGGGCCACCTCCGAAAAACCGGCCTCCCGTAGGTAATGCGCCAGGGAGTCGGCGTCGTACAGCCATTTCCGCTTGTGGTAGGCATTCATGAGCCGATCGAAACGGAGCCAGAACGGACCGGGCGGCGGCCGGACCTCGTAGAAATCCAAGCGGCGGGCCAGCCGGTCGGCGGGAAGCTCCCCGCCGTCTCCTCCCCCCCCCTCCAGATAATCCCGGAGGATCGTCGGGATCTCCTCAACCGAGACCCGGAGAATGCCGCCCGGCTGCAGGACCCGAAAACACTCCTTCAGCAGCCGCCGGGCCTCCGTCTGATACAGATAATCCAACAGGTGGGCGCTGTAGATCGCTTCGGCCGACCGGTCGGGGAACGGGAGGGGTCGCCGCAGGTCATGGATTCGGACCCGTCGGCTCCAGGGGACCGCGGCCGTTTCCGTCGAGATCCACCCGAGCCGCCCCAACAGCTTCCTCAACGCCGGCCACTTCGCCAAGCGGGCGTTCCAGGAGGCGTCCAGATGGACCCACCCCTCGGGCAAAATCGTCCCCGACCCCAAATGCAGCTTCACGAAGCCTCTTCTCCGAAAGCGACCGCCGCCGATCGGTCGGCAAAAAGGCTCAACCGGTCGGCGAGCAACTCTCCCCCGTCATCGGTCAGGCAGCCGTCCCGGTAGAGGGGATGCACCATTACCTCCCGCGAGCCAATTACTTCGCCGGGGCCGGCGGCCCGGTAGTCGTCCACCGAACCGAACCAGTCGGTCCCCGCCAACCGGGACCGTTTGAGACTCTTGTTCACCCAGGCAGTATAAAGCCGTTTGGCCGGGCCGCGGCTGGTTCCAAGGTTGCGGGAGATCCGAATCCGCCGGATCTTCAACTCCAACGCCAGGCCCAGCAGGACCTGCAGCACCCCCCACTCGGTGTGGATGTGGTAATGGGAGTCCAGATGGGTCAGCGGCACCCCCCGCCGCCGGCAGGCGGCCACCTGCGCCCGAAGTTCCGCCGCCACTGCCCAGGCTTCCCAGGAGCTCAACCGGCAGGCGGGAAGCCAGCCGCCCGGACGGTTGAAACGGAGCCGGCCCTCGGCGTCGCAAAAACGGGGGAACCGCCGGATCGAATCGGTCAGGGGTGGACCGTCCCGAAGCACCCAATGGATCCCGACCCGGGAGGACAACCCCCGATCCCGAATCATCCCGCAGGCCTCCTCGAAACCGGGCATGTTGGGCATCAGCGTGGCGCTGGAGCAGAGCCCCAAACGGAATGCCTCCAAAACGGCCCGATTGACCTCGGCGTCCCGACCGAAATCATCCGCATTGATGACCAGGCGACCCCGCCTCATCGCTCCTCCAACCATCGCAGGACCGGTTTGAATTGGGTCTCGTAATTCCATTCCTCCAGAATCCGGCGCCGGCCCGCCTCCCCCATCCGGACCCGCTCATCCGGGTGATCCAAGAACCAGCGCAACGCCTCCGCGATGCTTTCCGGCCGGCCCGGATCGCAGGACCGGGCCACGCCGGCCTCAACGAAGAGGGCCCGCCAGTCCGGCAGATCGGGAACCAGCAGAGGAATCCCGCAGGCCAGATACTCGAAGGCCTTGTTGGAGGCGCCGGCCATCGTCCGCTCATTGAAATCGGCGCTCCGGAGCGGCACCAGTGAGATCCCAACGCCGGTGGTCCGGCAAAGGGCCAGCATCTCCTTGCGATCCAGAAGACCGCTGAAGTGGAGCCGCTGCGAAATCCCAAGCCGCTCGGCGGTCCGCCGCAGCATCGCCTCATAACCGGCGCAGCCGGCCGTCCTGTATCCCGCGATCTGAAGCCGGACCGGATCGGGCAGCAGGGCGATCCCCTCCAGCAGGGTCAGCGGCAGCCGCGAAGGAACCAGGGAGCCGTGGTAAACAAGCTGGAAGGATTTCCCCAAATCCGGACGGGCAGGAACCGCCGCCTCCTCTTTGAGGGGACAGTTCCAAACCGAATGGGTTTCCCCGGTCCGTCCGGTTTTCTCCTGAAACCGCCGGGCCCGCTCCGGATGGGGTAGGACGCAAACATCGGCCGCTCGGGCGATCCTCCAGCGGCCGGCGGCAACCGCCCGCTGGACCCATCCCCTTTCCGGAAGCTCCTCGGGATTCGGGGAATCATGCTCATGGTAAAGAAGTCGGGCACCGGCTGCTCGGGCCGCCGCCAACGCCGGCCAGGCGGCAAGGGGGTCGGAGGCATAAACCACCCCCGGCCGGAACACAAGGGACTGAACGACCGACCAGATGAAGAAGATCAGGTAATGGACCTTCTGCAGCGGCCCGGATCGGCAGAACGGAATCCGATGGAAGGTCCCCTCCAATTCGGTCGGCAGCGGGATGGGGGAGACGCCATGCGACCGGGTGGCGGCGAACCGAACCTGCCAGCCGCGACCCGACAGGGTCCGAGCGCTGTGCAGGAGAGACGGATAAATGTTGGAATCGCTGTACTGCAGATACAAGATCCGCCGCCGGCCCGGGCCGCTCATCGCCCCTCCGTCAGCCGCCGGTACAATCGCTCCATCACTTCCGCCGTCCGCTCCATCCCCTCCGGAAACCGCACCCCCGATTGCAAAATGGCCAAACGGCCCGGAGAAGCGCAAAGGGTCCGAAGCGTCTCCGCCCAGGCGGCCGGAGCGTCCGGCTCCAACAAAAGCCCGTTGACCCCCGGCTCGATCCGTTCCGATATCCCTCCAAGCCGGGCGCCGAGAACCGGCAGCCCGGCGGCAAAGGCTTCCAGGATCACGAGCGGGCCCGCCTCCAGCCAGCGGGAGGGAACCGCCAGCAGATCATAAGCCGCCAGCCGTTCCGGGACCGATTCCGGCGGGATCATCTCCCGAATTTGGATCCGGGGATCGGCGCCCGCCGCCCGCCGCAGCCGCTCCCGGTACCGCTCCTCCGATGGAGACTGCACCGCTCCGTACAAATCGATCGTCACCGGCAACTCCGGGGACCTGTGCAGCGCCGCGATCAGCAGATCCTGTCCCTTGACCGGATCGAACCGGCCCAGGCAGACGATCCGGAGGGGACGAGCCGAGTTCCACGCCGGCGGCAGCGGAGGGCGGGACACCGTCCCCGACGACCTGTTCTGGGGCAGCCCTTGCCGGCAGAGGAAGATCTTTCCCGAGGGAACGCCATTGTCGAGCAGCAGCGTCCGAATCCAGTCGGAGACGGCGACCACCCCCGCGGCGGTCCGGACCAACTCCTCAAAAGCCCGATGGCGCCGCTCCACCAACCCCCGCATCCGAAGGGCGGTCCAGCCCCCTCCCGCAAGCCCCATGCTGCCCAGCAGCTCCCCGAAAGCCGTCGGAAGCCGGGCCGCCCCCCCGGCCAGCCAGCGGGGCATCCCCTTCCCCTCCAGGGTGCAGGCAGTGCAAAGGGTCCGCCTCAAACGGCCGTCGCACACCTGCCGGCCCCACCGCATCAAGGTTCCTCGCTGACAACTGGCGGTCGGCGTGTGATAGGTGAAGAGGATCGGGATCCCCCGGGAGGAGGCGGCCCGAACCAACCGGATCGAGACCGCCGCGGTGAAGGCATGCAGGTGAACGGCGTCCGGCCGCTCTGCCTCCAGCAGCCGCTCAAACGATTCGGCGGCAATCGGGTCCCCTTCTCCATACAACCGGTCCAGATCCCGCAGGTCCGGATCGCTCCGGAATCGACGGACCGGAATCCCTTCC
>PCVW01000007.1:11985-29928 GCA_002787095.1 Candidatus Omnitrophica bacterium CG11_big_fil_rev_8_21_14_0_20_64_10
GCCGCGATGCAGACGGAAATCCCTCGGCCGGCCAGCCGCTTCGCGAGGGCCCCGACATAGATCTCGGTCCCGCCGACCGGATCGGGGTAAAAACAGAATGGAAGTTGAATCACCTTCATGATCTCCCTTCCTCCCCCTTCAACCGACGAACGATCGAAGCGACCCGCTCCGCCCGGCGATAGCCGATGCATCGGGAAAGAAGGGCCAGCGCCGGCGGGACATCCGGCCGCCAATTCGGCGAAAGGGCTTCCAACCGCCTCCAAGCAGCCTCGAACAGATCCGGAAAGGGGTCGAAGCTCCCCCGAGCGACATGGGCGAACGCCTCCAAAAGGGCCCGCCTCCGTTCGGGGCTCACTCCTCCCTCCTGCTCCCAAATTCCCTGAACCTCGACGGCGTTCCTGAGACAGTCGGAGAGAAAGGCCCGGCGGTCCCGGGTCGAGAGGGAGCCGCCGGCGTTGCGATGGTAAAAAGCGGTCACCCCCGGCGTCCGGACAAACCGGCCGCCCCGCCGGGCGCATTCCCAGGCGAAGCGGGCATCCTGAATGACCGGAAGCTCCGGGTGCCAGCCCCCCACTTTCTCGACAATCCGCCGGGCAAAGAGGTAGGCGGCCGGCGGAGACCAAAAACGGGTCAGAAGGGCTGTCTCCGACCTCTCCCCGATCCCCTCATCCCGGACCGCCCCCATCCGATGCCGGCCGTCTTCTTCCCGGACGAATTCCTGCCAGCCGCCGTAGGCCACTTCTCCTCCTTTTTCCCGAAGCGCCTCGACCTGCCGATAGAATTTCCCGGGAGCGAGGAGGTCGTCGCTGTCGAGATACTGGAGGAAATCCCCCATCGCCCGCTCAGTCCCGAGCGTTCTGGCCCGACTGACGCCGGCATGCCCGCTCCGGATCAAATGGACCCGTTCCCCGAAAATCTCCTCGATTTTTTCCGCGGTCCCGTCGGTCGAGCCGTCATCCACCACGATCACCTCCCGCCGGACCCCTGCCTGATCCAGCGCGCTGCGGACCGCCTCGCCCACCCAGCCGGCGGCGTTGTGACAGGGAATGACCACCGAGACCTCAGGCCGCTCCATCGGACCCCCAAAGCGCTTCCTGTTTCAACCAGGCAACCGTGGCCTGCCGGGCGGCGGCGGAATCAACCCGGGGCCGCCAGCCCAAGATCCGGGCGGCCGACGCCGAGGAAAAGCGGGCCGTCGTCGGACCGTACAGTTCCCACAACCAAAGGGGCGGCGGTTCCGGAGCCGCCCCCCCGGCCCGGTTCCCCAGCCGGCGCCGCAAGACGTCCCGCAACGAGGGCGGCACGATCGGACGAACGATCGGCTTCAGGCGGTCCACCAGGGAAGGCCTGGAGGCCTCCCCCTGGAGCCGCTCCAGTCCCGCCCGGTCCACCGAACGAAGCCGGCCGGCCGCTTCCCCAAACAGCGGGGTCAGGAACTCCCGCCAAGTGGTCGTCCCATCGTTGATCAGGAACCGGCGGCCGTGCGCCTCCCGGGAGCCGGCCGCCAGCAGCATCGCGTCCACCAGATTGGCGACATAGACGATGTTGGCCGCTCCCCGCCCGGCTTCGATCCAGAGGAAACGGCCGGCCCGGACCAGCTCCGCCGGCAGCCGGGTGTAGGGGCCCCCCCGCGGCCCGTAAACATTGGTCGGATCGAGAAGGACGATCCGGGTCCGGGGGCTGCGCCGGGCCCGACGCAGGCACCACTGTTCCATCCGCATCTTGGAGCGGCCGTAGGCCCCGAAACGGGGCGCATAGGGGGCGGTTTCGTCCACGACCCCGGAAGCGTCGCCGAAGACCGCCGCGCTGCTGAGGATCACGACGCACTCCGCCCCCCCGGCGATCGCCCCCTCCACGACCTGTCGGGTCCCGGCCACGGTGATCCGGGGGTCTTCCTTCCCATAGGCGCAATGAAAAACCCAGCGGGCTCCCCGCAGCATCGCCCGGACCGAATCCCGGTTCAGCAGGTTGGCTTGGGGAAGCCGGACCGGAAACCGGCCCACCTCGGCGCAGCTGCGGTAATTCCGGACCGGCACCGTGATTTCCCGGAAACCGAGGTCGGTCAGCCGCTCGACCAGATGGCTCCCGATGAAGCCTGTGCCGCCGGTCACCACCGTCGGGGCCGGCTCCAAGCGGGGGCCGGCGGTGGCGGGCAGCGCGGACCGCCGGTTCCGATAAGCCCACTCCACAAGGGCCACCGTGGAGGCGGCCTGCCGGGCCGTCACGATCGAGCCGGGCCCGCCGGCCAGGTGATCCAGAACGATCCTCAACTGTCGGGTGAAATGAGCCGGGGAAAGCTCCCCTTCCTCGATCGTCTCCCGTCCGGCGCTCCCCTCCAGAAGGATGTGATTCTTCAAACGCCGGGTTCGGGAAAGCCGTAGCCGGACCGGGACGCCGGAACCGTTCTCCAAATCGAACGACGCGTTGGCCTCCACCCCGCCCCGGGCGTCGTCCTCGTAGCGCGCCGGCGTCAAGGGCCCCAGCGCCTGTTCCAGCCGGTCCAGATGATGGATCCCCATGTCGGCCAACACCCCGCCGTTCTCCGGCCGGAAGAAATCGCCGGAGTCGGAGAGCCAGCCGTACGGCTCCCCCCGCTCCCAGGAAACGCTCCGCAGGGTCCCGAGCCGGCCGGAATCCAGAACCTCCCGAAAACGGCCGCCCTCCGGGAGCAGTCGGCGGACCATGTTGACCGCCAGCAGCCGGCCGGCCTGCTCCGCCTGCTCCGCCATCCGACGACAGGCCGCTTCGGTCAGGGCCAATGGCTTCTCGCAGAGGAGATTCAAGCCGGCCTGAAGCCCCAATTCAACCGCTTGCGAATGAAGGGCGTTGGGGAGGGCGATCACCGCCAGGTCGAAGCCGGCCCCGCCGCCGGAATGGAGAAAGGTTTTAAAATCGGCCCGCTGACGAGAGACCACCGGCCAGGCGGCCCGGACCTTGGCCAACTCCTCACCCGAATGATCCACGACCAGAGCGCCGGCCAGTTCCCCGGTCTGAGCCAAAGCCGCCAGCCAATATTCCCGGACAACCGCCCCGCCTCCCAAAAAGAGGATCCTGAGGCCCCCGGCCACCGTCAGCCCCTCCCGGAGATCTGCCGGCGCAGCGCCGCCGGCAGACAGCCCCGATAAATCCGGCCGATTCCCTCCGCCGCCTCCTGTCCGAACCGGGCGGCCAGCCACCGGTAAAGGGCCGGACGGTCCTTCCAAGCCGGCGGGCCAAACCGGCGGGCCAGCGCAAAACCGCGGCGGGCCTCCGGAAACCCGACCGCCCGGTAGAGCCGGGAGCCCAGATCGGCGGCCGCCTCCGCCAAGTCCTTCCGGTAACCGATCGGCAGTTTCCCATCGAAAGAAGCCAGGATCTCCAGGGCATCGCTCCAAACCTTCACCAGATCGGCGCTTCGGTTCATCGGATGGCGCCGGTAAAGGACCAGCGGCTCAGGGGCGACCCGGTAGGTCGCCCCCAGGGCCGCCAGCCGGATGTGGAACTCATAGTCTTCGGAGAGCCGCAGATGCTCCGGATACCCCCCCGCCCTCAGAAACAGCTCCCGGCGGAAGGTCCCTGAAATTGTGATGATCGGATGACGGATGCAAAAGCGAAGCAGATCCGGGTCCCGCTCCAGTTGCGCCAACTCCACCGTCCGGTCGGTGATCCGGCCGTCCTCATGGAGACACCGGACCTCGGTAAAGACCGCGTCGGGGGAACCATCTGCCAAGAGGGCCCGGACCGCCCGGCACCAGCCCGGAAGAAAATCGTCGTCGGCGTCATGGAAATGGATGTAGTCGGAGCGGCTCTCCCGAGCCAGCCGGTTGCGCCCATGTCCCGGCCCCCGCCGGACCTCTCCCCGGATGACCCGAATCGGTCCGACCGGAAGATGGCCCGCGACCGGCAATGTGGAGGCGTCGTCGTAGACGAGGATTTCGTCCGGGCGCTGCGCTTCGGAGAGAAGGGACTCCAAACAGCGGCGGAGCGCGTCCCCTTCGTTGTGGTAGGTGACGCCGACGGTCAGGGTCGGCCGCCCGCTCAACGCAAGCTCCCGTCCCAGACCGGCCGGTTGAATGGCTCCTCCCGCTTGGGCCGGCCGGAGCCAACCGGCCGAAACAGGGAACGACACCGTCTCTGGATCCCCCGAAACGGCCCCAGGAAAATACGGCCGATCGGATTGCGCCGGACCCCGTAACCAACCCGAAGAACCAACAGGCGAAGCAGGTGAGGGATGCGGATCAGCCGGGCCCCATCGAGGATCTGATCACCGGAGTAGAACCCACGGAACAGATCAGCCCAATCCCCGAGCCGGACCAGGGTCCGGACCTCATCCCGGCGGCTCTCCTGCAGACGATTCATGAACTGCGAATGGGGATAGTCGACATGCCGATACAACAGGACGCTCAGGAACCGGATCTCCATCCGGTTCTCCACCAGCCGCGCCATGTAGTCCACATCGATCGCCAAACAAGCGGCGTTGAGCAGGCCAACCCGCTCCAGCGCGGACCGGCGGAGGAACTGCCCCACCCCGCAGACGACGAAACCGGAGGGCCAAAGGGAGTTCCACATCGCCTCGGTCAAGGTCAATCCTTTCGGAAGCCAACCGTAGCAGAGGAACCGGTCCTCGCCGGTTTTGGGGTCCCGAACGAATTTCTCGCCGCCGCAGACGAGGGCGTCGATCTCCGGGTGGGCCTCGAGCGTCTCTACCGCCCGGCGGACCGCGTCGGGATACAGGGTGTCGTCGTCGGTCAGCAACTTGAGGTACCGCCCCCGCGCCCGCAGCAGCCCCTTATTGAAGGCGTGCCCCTCCCCCCGGTCCGGCTCCGAGAGGAACAGCCGGACGATGTCCCGGTTGGCCTCGACAACCTGGGCGGTCCCATCCTCGGACCCCCCATCCATGATCAACAGCTCATCCTCGGGGGTCAGATACTCCCGGACGTTCCGCAGGGTCTGCTCCAGGAACGACGCCCGGTTCCGGGTCGCGATGATGTAGCTGACCCGAACGGCCGGCGGGATTTCAGATGTTGGCGTAGGGATTTTTCACCTCCAGGAGCCGAAGCCCCTTGACCAGTTCGGCGATCCCCTCCTCGACGGTCACGGTCGTCTTGTAGCCGAGCCCGCCGATCTTCTCGTAGGAGACGACATAATTGCGTTTGTCCTCGTCTTCCCCGACCGCCGCGTAATGCAGGTAATAGTCCACCTGTTTGCGGATCATCTCGCAAATCTGCGCCTTGCTGAAATTCATGGTCTTAGCGCCAATGTTGTAGACCTGGCCGATCATCCGGTCGGCATGCTCCAAAGCGAACAGGAAGGAGCGGGCGATGTCGTGGACATGGATGAAACTGCGCATGAAGTGGGGCTCATAGACGACGAGGTACTTGAGCCGCAGCGCGGTCTGGACGAAGTCGTTGATCAGGAGATCCAACCGCATCCGGGGGGAAAGCCCGAAGGCGGTCGCGAAACGGAACGCGATCGTTCGGCAGTCGTTGAACAGCATCCGCTCGGCCGCCACCTTGGTCTTGCCGTAGACGCTGACCGGATTGAGCGGCGTCTCCTCGGTGCAGACCTGGTCGGGAACCGCCCCATAGTTGCTCCCGGTCGAGCCGAACAGGACGAGCCGCTTCTTCCCCGCCGCCTCGGCGACCCACCGGGTCCCGGCAACATTGACCTCCTCAGCCAGAACCGGGTCCTTCCGGCAGGCGGGAAAACCGACGATCGCAGCCAAATGAATGACCGCGTCGCATCCCTCGACCGCCGATTGGATCGCTTTCGGATCCCGAATGTCGCCCGGGAAAAACTCGAACCGCCCGCTCCGGAAACAGGGCAACAACCCCGCCCCACCGTACATCAGGCTGTCGAGCACCCGAACCGAATGCCCCCGCTCCAGCAGCATCGGAACCAGAACGCAACCGATGTAGCCGGCCCCGCCGGTGACCAAAATTTTCATCGCCGACTCCTTTCAGTCAAAAGAAACGCTCCGGAGCAGACTTCGGGCCGCCGGCCGGATCCCCCTCGGAAGGTCGGGACAAAAATCGGCGGCTCCGTAAGAAACCCCCGAGACCCGGAACCGTCGGCCGGAACGCGATTGGAGCCGCCCGGCCGCGACCCAGTTCAATGTGGCGATCCACAGGGGGACCGACGCCCGGAAAAGGGCCCGCTCCAGCAGCCGCTTGGGCCGGCGGGGATCGAAGGGAACCGCCGCCTGGGCGATGATCGGCCCGGTGTCCATGCCGGCATCCACCGAGTGGGTCGTCACGCCGGTCATCCGGATCCCCGCGGCCCACGCCCGATCCACCGCCCGCAGACCCGGAAAAGCCGGCAGCAGGGCGTAGTGGATGTTCACGATCCGGCCGGCATAGCGGCGCAGCAGCGGATCTCGGACCATCCGGTTGTAATTGAGGGCGATCCCATCCGGCCGGAACCGCTCCACCGCGTCGAAGAGGGTCCGATGAAACCGGGCCGGATCCGAAAACCGGCTCCGCCGGATCGTCTCGGCCGGAATTCCCACCTGCCGGGCCGCTTGAACCGCCCGGCAGATCCGATCCCCGATCACCCCGGCGATTTCGAAGCGGCCAATCCCCAAGCGGACGGCCCGCAGCACGGTCTCCATCAGCCGACCCCTGCCCGAAACGAGGTAGACGAACCGAAACCGCTTCATTTTCCCGCCCTCTCCATCGCAAGCCGATAGCGCAGGACCTGGTTGGAGGGCGGGGCCTGCGCCCCGACGGCCTCCCGGCAGAGGGATTCGTAAACCTCCGGTTCGTAAACGGCGGCTCCGATGTAAAAATGACGGCGGGCCGGAGAAAACTTCTGCTTGAAGCGAAGCAGCGGATCAGCGACCAAATCGGTCCGGCCCCCGCCGAGGATCAGCGTGGTGATGCCGGCGGCGGCGCAGTCCAACCCAACCGAATGGATCAGGAACTCGTTGGCGCCCGGGAAAAGCTCCGGGCTGTTGGCCGCCAGCAGGTAGTAGGCGGCCGTCGGATGTTTGATGACGACCGTTGCGGAGGCCATCCGTTCTCCCCGAAAAACGGCGTGGACCTCGAACCCCTTTTCCCGGCGGACGCGGCCGAAGAACCCGCCGGCCATCCGCCAGTGGGGGGCGATGTTGACCCGGCCGGCGAAATCGCGATAGAACCCCTCGAACCGGTCCCACCCCGCCTCCCCCTCGAGCCGCCGGTAGACGCAGTCCGAGGCGCCCCGCCGAACCCGGCGGCGGCAGGCTTCGCCGAACCCCGACAGTTGGTTGTCGGGAGAACAGCGACAGGCCATCAGGACAATCGGTTTGACCGGGAAGATCCGGATCTCCGGCTGATCGGCAAGAATCAGACGGTTTTCCAGGATCGGATGGAACCGGAAGAGCTCGGCGATGATCCGTTCCTGCCGGCAGAAATCCCGATAGCCGGCCCAGGCCCGGCGGATGAAATCGGCGTCCCCATTCCAAACCACCGGACCGGCATAGCCGAAGAGGGGCTCCACATCGTTCCAGCCGGTCTCCCCGATCGGACGGGCAACCAGGAGGTGAAAGAACCGCTTCTCTCCCTCGGAAAAAAGGACCGATTTCCAGTTGCTCCCGTACAGGGCCCGATTCACTCCCGGCGTGTGAAAAGCGTCCATCGCGTCCTGAGGGAACACCGCCTCCAACCCGCGAGGCCAATCCCCCAGCCCGATCCGAAGTTCCATCGCTCACCTTCTCCGGAAAACGAACCCCTGAATCGGTCCAATCACCGGGGCCGGACCGATCCGGACCCGCCCTTCCAACCCCTCCTGAAGCGCCCGGGCGGAAGCGTCAATCTTGCCGAAAACCGGATCCTTGACTGCCTGCGCCCCGAACCCTTTGAACGAAGCGAAGCAGTTCGCATAGACCCGGGTCAGCAGGTAATACAGGCTGAAGGTCCGCTCCTCCACCGGCTCAAACCCCCGCGCCATGTGATCGAGGAACGCCGCCCGCCGGAAATACAGGTTGTGCCAGTGCTTCGCGATCGGCTTGAGATTCACAGCGGCCCGGCAGGCGTTGAGGGCGTCGTGTCCCTCATCGGTGTTCTCAATCAGGATCAGCAGCCCGCCGGGCCGCAGCGCGGCCCGCATCTGGGCGATCCCCTCCTGCTGCAGCTCCCAGGAGGTGAGATTGATCAGCATCCGTTGGGAGACGACCACATCAAACGCCTCCCGGTTGACCTGCAACCGAAGGATGTCCCCTCCCTCGAAGCGGGTGTTGCGCAGGGGGCTGCCGGCCAGCCGTTCCCGAGCCGCCGTGAGCAGCCGCCCGGACCGCTCGACCCCGAGGCAGGATCGGACGGCCGACGCGTACCGGAGCGTCGAGACTCCGTCGCCGCAGCCGACATCCAGCAGGGTCTGATCCGGCTTCAGGTGGCGCAGGACCACCCCCTCCTCCAGCCGGCGCAAATTCTCGTCGATCAGGGAGCGGCTGTTGGGATCCTCCCAATAGGCCCGGATCTTTTCCTCCAGGTTCATCCCCTGCTCCCGCTCTTCCGCTCCCATGGCTACCATCCCTTTCGGACCGCGGCGACCACCCGGTCCCGATCGGCGTCGGACAGCTCCGCGTGCAGCGGCAGGCAGAGGTGCTGTGCCTCGAATTCCGCCTGGCCCGGCAGATCGGGCCGGGGGCCGCCGAAAACGGCGTTGCGGTCGATCCGGCCGTGGACGATCGAGGTGGGGATCCCTTCCGCCGCCAGCTTTCGGATCAACACCTCCCGCCGCTCGACAAGCACGGTGAAGAGCCAGTCGGCCGACTCCCGGTCCGATTCCACCCGGGTCATCCGCAGGCCGGGGACCTTCGCCAACTGCTCCCGGTAGACCGCGGCGATCCGCCGCCGCCGGGCCAGCCGCTTCGGAAAATCATCCAGGTTGCCCAATCCAACGGCCGCCGCCAGATCGTTCATGTGGTATTTGTAGCCGACCGCGGCGACATCGTAGACCCGCTCTCCCAAGATGGAGGGCCGGCTCTTGGCCCGATCAATCCCGAACCAGCGGCGGGCGACCGCGACCGGGTAATCCTCCGCCTCCAGACAACAAAGGGCGCCGCCGTCCCCGGTCGTCAGATGCTTGATCGCCTGGAAAGAAAAAGCGGTGAAGCGGGAGCAGGCGCCGATCGGCTTGCCGCGGTAACTTGCCCCGAAGGCATGCGCGGCATCCTCAATAACGGACAATTTCCGTTCCCGGGCCAGCGCGTGAATCCCCTCCAAATCACAGGGACAGCCCCCCCAGTGGACCGGCAGGATCGCCCGGCTGCGCTCAGTCAGCTTCCGTCGGACCGACTCGGGAGCCAAATTGCCGGTCTCCGGATCAATGTCGGCGAAGACCGGGGTCGCCCCCCGCATCAAAATTGCCATCCCGGTCGCGATGAAGGTCTGGGCCGGCAGAATCACCTCGTCGGCCGGCCCAACGCCGGAGAGGGCGAGCGCCAGGTGGAGAGCGGCCGTGCCGCTGTTAAGGGCGACCGGACGAATCAGGCCGCAGCGCTCGGCCAAAGCCGTCTCGAAGGCCCGCACCCGCTCCCCCTCGCTGATCCGGCCGGAGCGGAGGGTCTCGACCGCCAGCTCAACAGCCCGTTCGGAAATAGGAGTGGAAAAGAACTCCACCGGTCAGCCCTCCGCCGCGACCGCTTGGTCGTAATGGGCTTCCAACCAAGCCAACGTCTTCCGGATCCCCTCCCGGATCGGCGTCCGGGGCCGCCAATCCAGCTCCGCCTGCATCCGGGTGATCTCTCCTGTTTTCCTCAGGGCGCCGTCCGGCCGGGAGGCATCGTATTCGATCCGGCCGCCGTAGCCGATGATCTCCCGGATCATCTCGGCCAACTCGGCGATCGTGTGCCCCTGCCCGGTCGCGACATTGATCGGTTCCGGTTTTTCGTAACGCTCCGCCGCCCGCAGGATGCCTTCGGCCGCGTCCTCCACGAAAAGCCACTCCCGAACCGGCCGGCCGCTCCCCCAGAGAACCACCTTCTCGGCGCCCGACCGCTTGGCGTCGTAAAACTTCTTGAGGAGAGCCGCCAGCGCGTGGGAGCGGTCCGGATGAAAATGCTCCCCGGGACCGTACAGGTTGATCAGGACCACCGAGATCCCCTTGAAGCCGTGCTGCCGGGCGTAGCAGCGGGCCTGCATCACGGCAGCCCGTTTGGTCATGCCGTAATTCTCGACGCTCGGATGCATCGGGCCGGCCTCAAACTGGTCCTCCCGAAGCCGCCCCCCTTCCGGCTCCCCGGGGTAGGCGCAACCGGCCACGATGTTGACATACTTGGCGACGCCGGCCAGCCGGGCCGCCTCCATCGTGTTAGCCCCCATCAGAAGGTTGTCGTAGTAAGTGTCCGCCGGATAACGGCTTTGGTAGGCGATCCCCCCCTGGTGGGCGGCGCAGTTGACGACGATCTCGGGGCGGTGCTGCCGAAAAAACTTGAGGCCTTGCTGTAAGTCCTTGAGATCACAGCCGGAACGCCGGCTGCAGGAGACCGCCTCGGCCCCCAGCCGATCAAGGCGATCCATCACCCGGCTGCCGAGGAAGCCGCGGCCGCCGGTGACACAGACCTTTTTCCCCTTCCAGAACGGAGTCGGTTCGGTCATCCACCCTCCTTCTGTGCAATTATATACGACGGACCGCCCGGAATTACCCTCGACGGCAAGAGTGCAATCTTTGCATTTTGGCTCCCGGACGGCATGCTAGGATGAAGACCATGTCAACGGAAGGGCGAATAGCTCAACCGGCTAGAGCATCCGGCTTACATCCGGAAGGTTACAGGTTCGAGTCCTGTTTCGCCCAGAGACTCACCCGATGGCTCTTTCCCGACTAAAAACCCTGCTGCGGTTGCTGGCCACCGGCGCCCTCGGCTTCGCCGTCCTGCTTGCCGTCGCCGACAAAATCGGCCTGGGAAGCGGCCGATTCGGTTATCTGCAGGTGGTAGGACTTCGGACGGCGCTCGTGACCGGCCTCCTACTCCTTTTTTCCCTCTGGAGAACCGACCGCCGGCCACCGGAGCGGAACCCCTCGATGGCGCTTGGACTGACCGCCGGAGGATTCCTCGCCTGGGCTTTCTGGTTGAGGCCCCTCCTGCTGCAGCAAACCCTGATCGGCCTCTCCGACCGTCAGACCATCGTTCTCTGGGGGGCAAACGGCCTGGTTCTCGCGGCGACGGGGCTCCTGCTGGCCTGGTCCTTTCTGGAGGGGCGCGCTGCCTGGAAAACGGCGGCGGGCCGGCGAGCCTGGCAGCTTGGCCAGCTGCGCCTCCTCTTTCAACTTTTCTTAGGCGTCATCCTCCTGGAAACGGCCCTTTCAGCCGTCGTCCCTCCCTGGCCGGCCCGGGCGCTGCGGCCGATTCCGATAAAGACCGACGCGATCCCCTATCTCATCGGCGTCGGCTACAACCGCTGGGGGACCCGGGGACCTGATTGGACGATCCAAAAGCCGCCGGGCACCGCCCGGGTCCTGTTCGTCGGAGACTCTTTCCTGGAGGGAATTCTCTGCCGGGCTCCTCTGCCCGTCACCGTGGAGCAGCGGCTCCTCCAGGCCGATCCGGCCGCTCATTGGGAATGCGTCAATCTTGGAATCGCCGCGACCAGTCCGAAACATTATCTGCGGCGGATCGAACAGGTGGGGCTGCGGCTGCATCCGGACCAAGTCGCTATTTTCATCTACGCCGGCAACGACCTGATCCGCATCCAGCCGGCCGAGAGCCGTCTTTTCCTGATCAAGGAGCTGCCCCTTCCCTCCCTGCTCGGCCGGCTCCTGCCCAGGAGCACCTGGGCATTGATCCACCTCTTTCGTCTCTCAGAATTTGAACGGGACCGCCCGTTTCCGTCGAAGGAGACGGCCCGTCTTCAGGCAATCCAGGCCCTTCCGGAAGCCGGAGGAATCCCTCAGCTGGCAGAACATATGCATCGGCATTACTTCTCCGATCTCCCTCAGGAAACGATCTCCGACTCCCTCCGAGAGATCGGCCCGGTCATCTGGGCACGGCTCGGCAATCCGAGTGAAGAGAAAGAGCCCCTCCGGGCAAGCCCGATCCGGTCCATCTTGGGAGGCGCCCTGGCCGAGTCATCCGACGGGCCGACCGGACCGGAGATGGATCAAGTGCTGGCAACCGCCGACACCCTGGCGCAGATTGACGCGTTCCTTCGATCCAAAGGGATCCCCGTCCATTTCTTTCTGATCCCGGCGGCAGCCAATGTGGACCCCGAATGCGCTCTCTTCTACGAACGGCTCCCCAACCCCGGGAATCGCCGGGCCGTCCACGCCCGCTTCAACGCCAATCGCCGGGCGCTGGGAGCGGAGCTGCGGCGGCGGGGGATCCCCGTCCTGGACCTGGCCGGCCGGCTGAACGGAATCCCGGGGACCTACTGGCCGCTGGACGGCCACTGGACGGAAAAAGGGCAGCAGATCGCGGCCGAAGCGGTCGCGGAAGCGTTAGCCGGCCCGCGCTTTTCGGAAGAGGACGGCGTTCGGCCGCCGGAGTAGCTCCTCGAACCGGGCCGAATCGGGCCGCGGCATTGGCCGGACCAGTTCGGCCATCGAATCGAACCGGGCCGGCAGGTTCACCCAGAGGAAGAATCCCCCGACCGGAATCCCCGAGAGATCGGCCTCCGCCTGGGTCCAGTGGCTCGGGATGCCGGCATGCAGCTCGAAGATGCCGTAGGCGTTCGTGTACAGTTCCCGATCCCCGAGCCCCTCGATCCCTCCCCGGAACTCCTCGGCGACCGCCCGGTACCTCGGATCGTTCCCCCCGAGACTGTTCGACCGCAGCGCGTTGACCGAGCCGGCAATCGTCATCGCGAGAGCCAACAGCAGCCAGCGGCTGGACCGCCCCGATGGGCGGAGCGACAACAGGATTACGAACAGCCCATACCCGCTGAGCCGGACCCCCCAGTAGACGGTAAAAACGAAACTCATTCCCAGTAAGGTCGCCAGGATCAGACCCCCCAGAATCAGCCAGGTCCGGCTCCGCTCCGACGGTCTGAGGGAGGCAAGCGCGAAAAGGGCCAGCGCCGCGACACCCCCCGACAACCCCAGGGCCAACGGCGACCGAACCGACCCATACCAAGGACCCAGCAGGTCGCGGAAGATGGACTTGAGAAAGACGACCGGATAAGCGGTCAACTCCGCCAGCGCAGGCCTCTCCTGCATCTCGAGGAGCCACCCCCCGCCTCTCCAGAAATTCCATCCGACCAGCCCGATCCAGACCGTCCCCCAGAGGAAGATCGCCGCAAGGATCCAACCCCGCTTCATCGGGCGGCCGTTCCATCGAATGACGCGGGATCCGATCGGCACGAAAAGGGCCGCCACATATTTGAAGAGCGGCAGAACCGCCCAGAGGCAGAAGCCAGCCAATCGGCTCTTCCCCTCCCCCATCAAGAGGAAAAGCCCCGCCAGGAAAAGAGCGTAGCAGAGAACATCCGGTGTCGAGGTGGTGGCGAGCCAACGGAAGAAACCCGCGGAGAGGAACCCGCTCAAACCGGCCGCCGCCGTCGTCGGCCAGTCATTGCGCCGCGCGATCAGGAACAACAGCCCGGCGACCCCGCCCAACGCCAGCCAATTGATGACCCAGGCCCCAAACAGCGGATCGGGGAAACAGGCCAACAGGAACGCATAGCCGGGGGCCCAATGGCCAAGCGGCCGCCCCCCGGCCGACACGAAACCGGCCCCCGCTTGGATCGAGTGGGCCCCAATCACATAGTTGAAGGCGTCCCCGTCCCGCACCCCGATCACCGGATGGAGCCAGGCGGAGAACCCCATCACGAGGATCGTCAGAAGGAGGGCCCGCGCGAAGGGATTCCGGAGGAGACGCCCGACTGAGGAGGTCATGCCCGTCATTATAGCCCCCCTCCCCCTCGGGGAGTTGTGCTAGGATAAAGACTCTCACGACTTCTGGGGCCGTGGAGCAGTCTGGAGTGCTCGGGACCCTGTCAAGGTCCAGGTCGCGGGTTCAAATCCCGTCGGCCCCGCCATTCTTTCATTTGGTTCAATTCGACCAACCAGTTGAATGGCTTACGATAAACGGGTGTGGGAGTTGCGTCCTTCAGCGTGCAGTTCCAAAGTAAGAATTTGAGGATTTCTTGCTTTTCTTCCGACGACGCTGCAACGTACAACGGCACTAGCCGTTGCGCCAGTTCCAAAATCTTGATCCCTTCTTCCATATAACCCTGGTTCGCCTGCTGGTGGCGTCCTAACTGCGTCCGGATCTCGTCCTGTTCTTTTCGCCACTCGGCCGACTTCTGTTCCCACAGCTCCGTCGGGACCTTGCCATCCAGCTTGTCCAGGTAGATTTGATCCAACCGCTGCTGAAGCTGCGCGTAGCGGCCGTTGAGGCCCCTAATCTGCGCGTCGTGGTACGCCTGCTCGTCCTGATGGCTCTGCCGCAGCAGATCCTTCAACCACTCCATCCGCTCGTCGCCAATCGAGACGGCCTCCACCACTTCGCGCATCTTGGATTCCAGGGCTGGCTCCGAGACGTACGGCTGCCCACACTTGCCTCTGAACTCGGTACATCGGTAATAGACATACTTGCGCTTGGCAAGCCCGGCGGTGATCCGGCAGCCGCAGCGTCCGCACCGCATCAGGTTCCCAAACGCAAAACTGTGCCGTTGTTTCTTCGCACGATTCTGGCTGGCAAAGACCGCCTGCACCCGATCGAACAATTCCTTCGAAATAATCGGCTCATGAATCCCCGGCCAAATCTTCCCCTTCCACCGGAACATCCCGTAATAGATCGGATTCTTGAGGATTCTCTCCACTTCACTCTTGGAAAGCTGCCGTCCCGAGCGATGGCCGGCGAGGCCTGCCTCCCGAGCCACCTGCCGAAGCTGCCGCAGCGAATAACGGCCGGTTGCGTGCAGCTCGTACAGCCGCCGGACTGCCGGCGCTTCTTTTTCATCCGGTTCGATCCGATGGATCACAAGGTTGTTCTTGTAGCCGATGGGGGCGATGGACGGGTACTCTCCTTGCGCCGCCTTCTCACCCTGACCCTTGCGAACTTCTTCGGAAAGATTGTCGATGTAGTTCTTGGCCATGAGCGCCTTGATCCCGAAGATGAACTTCTCGTGGGATCGGGACTCCTTGCTCAGCTCCGCGTTCTCTTTCACCAGGACGATCACCAGATCCCTGGCGTTCATCAGGTCATCCAGGATGGCGATGTCCCGGAAATTGCGCGAGAGCCGGTCGGTTTTCTCGCAGAGCAGGTAGTGTACCTGGGGGT
Organism: Candidatus Omnitrophica bacterium CG11_big_fil_rev_8_21_14_0_20_64_10; assembly: GCA_002787095.1. Lineage (GTDB taxonomy): Bacteria > Omnitrophota > Gorgyraeia > 1-14-0-20-64-10 > 1-14-0-20-64-10 > 1-14-0-20-64-10. The sequence continues at coordinate 27,167 of PCVW01000007.1, forward strand.
TATCCTTCAGGTAGGCCAGCATCTCATTGAAACCGGATCGCCCCGCCTGCTTAGCCGTCTCGGCATCGGTGAACTCCCGTGCTACCTGGAGTTCTTTCCGGAGCGCCGCCTCCCGCAGGAGCTTGAGCTGGGCAGGGATCGAGAATCCCTCTTGCTCCTGCTCCTTGCTGGAGACCCGGGCGTAGACAACCGCCTGATTGCCGTTCAGCGGAGATACCATCGTCAGTCCAAGGGTACCGGACAGGTGTCAGGAATCAAGACCAAAAGGCCCCTCCCCGAAGTTGTGCGATGAGTGAAACGAAATCGTGCTCAGATCCCTCTTTTCTTCGCAATCACCCCGCACCGTTGCCCTGCGCCTGCTTCCAGCCCGGGTATTCCCTCGTGTAGACTCCCTGCATTTCTTCTTCCGTGGTATGGATGCAGTTACGCATCCAGAAGTCCATCTCCTTGTTCGGCCGGTCCCAGGCATTGAGCCGCCTCTGGTTCGTCGTAAACGCCCTTCGGGTCAATCTTCCTGGAATCAGCTCCTCCTCGTCCTCACCACCCTGTTTCTTCTTGTTTGGATCTTCTTCAGGAACTCTTCTTAAAGAACTCTCTTTTGGCTCCACCGGCGGTGGAGCTACTGTTTCCATGGCTGATGGAGGCGAGTGATCCACCGAGGATGGAGCCGGTTCCTCCACAGGAGATGCAGGCATGAACCGGCCCAGGACATTGCGCCTCTTTCGAAGGGGTCTTACATCCACCTTTTGTGGAGAGTTGCTTATGTCCATCTTTTGTGGAAGTAAGTCCTTCAACTTATCCGCGCGGTAGAGGTGGTAGAAATTCTTCCGGTCCTTGCGCCACCGCTTGATCAGGCGCCACCGCTCCAGCTCGGCCAAGGCCGCAGAGACATTCCGCACGTGGATGCCGGCTTCCAGGGCGATCAGCCCGATGCCGGGCCAACAGATCCGGGTGACATCGTCAACGTGCCGGTGCAAGACGATATAGACCGCCTTGGCTTTCCACGAGAGCTGCGCCCATACCCCGCGGTCCACCACGATGTGGAAGACCTTCGACCACCCAGCTTCTTTCCCCACCGCCCTATCGGCTTCCATCGGAGGCCTCCGCCGGCGCCATGGCCTGCCGGATCCTGCGATCAATCCTGCCGAGCACCTGGAGCAGGCCCGCCATGTTTTCAGCGATCTCCTGGGCATCCTGGAGCGTCAGCGGCTCCCTGCTGCACGGCTGCCACTCCTCGATCGTGCGTTTCAGAAAGGCCTCGTCCCACATCGCAGGAGAGGCCCTTCATGCCCGGCTGCGCAGCCGTCCCCGGATCTCCTCCAGGTCCGCTTGCGTGTAAAAGAGCCGTCGGCCCAGCAGCGTCTTGCGCGGCGCCGGGATCCGCTTCGTCTCCAGCAGATACGCCAGTTGGTACCCCTTGATCCCAAGAACCTCCGCCACTTCTCCCGTCGTCAAAATCACCGGTCCCTGTGGGGCCGATTCTTCTGTAGTCCGCTCTGCTTTGTCCATCAGACTGCCCTCCTTATTTTTGGCGCGAGTTTCCCATAAGAAGGGTGGCGTAATCGAATAACGGCTGATGACAGGATTAGCTCGACGGGGAAACGTTATTGACAGAACTCCTCGGCCGCCAGGAAAATGCGGACCTTGGAAAACTGAGGGAAAGCGGACTTATGCGGGGAGAGTCAGATTGTTTGGATAAATCGACAGGCGGTAAAGACTTCGCTTCTTGATGGACGAGGGAGCGCCGTTATCGATGATGCGGCGGGGTTCGACTTCACCCCCAACCTCCTGAATCAAACTGACGAGCCGCCTGCGAAGCCGCAGAATAAGCGTTCCGAAATAGGCGGTGGCGTTTCCCTCGGACTTCGATTTTCCGGCAATAATGGCAACAAAAGTGGCCCGGTCCACCCACCCCCAATTTTTCATGGAACTATTGCGGCGTCGGCCACTTGCGCGCATCGCCCGGGCCAATCGGAGCAGAATGTCGTATTCCGCCTGCGGCAATTTCCGCTCTATCTGGCGTACCCCCGGCCGGCTAATGATAATGGCGGGATTGTTCTTTCCCGGCCTGAACTGCAGCGTCACATCGGTCAGAAGCTGATTGGCTGGAGCCGTCTCCGGAGCAGGAGCGGCCTCTTTACGCTTTCTGGGGGGCTCTTCGGGCTGTTCGCCCTCAATAAGCGGGATCCCCAATAGGCGGGCCCGCGTCCGTCTGCGGCGACGTTTGATCTCAGCCAGAGCGGGATCCAGCAGGTAATCCCCCGGATCCTCCAAAGGTATCCCCTTTTTCATGTCTGCCGTCTATTGTACTTCGGAAGCCAGAGAGCGGGGGAGAGGAACCTGTCAGGCGGGCGCGGAGAGAAGTTTTGCTTTTGGTTCTATTCCAGCTCTTCTGGGTCGGCGTACTGCGGCGGGGAGTCCCCCACGCGGGCGATCACCTTCGGGAAGCGGCCCTCGGGCATCCGGTTCTCAATAGACTTTACCTCGATCCAGTGCCACCAATCATCCCCGAAGTCGAACCAGTAGTGGAACACGCTCCCTTCCCGGAGCCCTAACGAGGCGATGGTGGTCTTGGAGGTCACGCCGGTCGGTTCCTCCCGCCAATACGGGTCGCTGAGCGCCTCCTGCATCACGTACCGCCGGTCTGGCGCCACCTTGTACTTGTCCCCAAACCGGAACTCGTACATGTGGGCGTCATCCCGCTCAAACGCTCTGAAGATGGCCCGGTGCAGTTGATCCAGCGTCTGGTCGCTGCGGATCTG
>PCVW01000007.1:29937-35331 GCA_002787095.1 Candidatus Omnitrophica bacterium CG11_big_fil_rev_8_21_14_0_20_64_10
CGAAACCACCAGGTTCTGCTTCACGAACTCCTCAGACATTAGTCCGTCGTCAATCCGCACCTCCAGTGTGTAGAGCATTTTCAGCCGCGGTTAACCTCAGAGGTTAAAGGTGCTCCCAATAGGATGCCCTTGTCGATCCTTTCGCGCCTCCCCCACAGGTCTTTCCGCATAGCGGACGTTGCTTCTACAAATTCCTCCTGCGCAGGGTTCTTCGAGAACTTCGAAAGCGCCTTGATTACTTCCTTGCTGGCGAATAACAGCGCGTTCGAAACCTCAGTCCTCAATTCCTTATCGAGATCCTGCAGGTCTTGCAAGTCCGGGCGATGTATCCTCAATTTCGATTTGGTGTCGTCATCCCAGTGAACACGGGCCTGCATGAGCAAGACGATACACTTGTACCGAGTAAATTTGAATTCATGCTGCTTCTGTGACACTTCCCTCCACCTCTGCAGAAAAGATTGTAGGAGAACTGTTGCCAGGCTTCCCAGCCCAAAAGCCGTTATAAGTGAAAAAATACGTTCCATTATGTCGATCCCAATACTTCCAAGAATTCTGCCAGGATCTTCACGGATTCAGCATCGGTGGGTTTGATCTCGATGGGCTGATATGCGGGATTGAGCGGCTTTAAAGCAATCTTGGCGTGTTCCCAGGTTTCATCCGGGTTATGAAACTTGTCGCTCTCGTACTGCTTCACGGTGAAGGATCCGCCCGTGTCTGGATCGGCGGGACCGTGGTACTGGGTGAGGACGATTTTCCCTTGTCGCGTCCCGCCCTGGTACCAGCGAAAGATGCAGTAGCTGCCATCTGGAATCCTCGGCTCCATTGAGCGGCCCACGACCTGGGCGACAAACATCTCCTTGTCCAATTTCCGGCCGTCCACTCGGACCCAGCCCTCTTCTTCAACGTGCTGCCCATCACCGAATTTCCCAGCGGCGGCTTTCAAACTGTGAACAGGGAGGTGGGTCACATAGGGCTGGGCCTCGGCGATAGACACGATCTCTAGGGCCGGCTGAGAGGTCGGCTCCTTGACGGACCATTCCGAGAAGAGCTCCATTTGCTCCAAAACGGTTTGAGTGGCCTTCTCCTGCTTGTCGGGCGGATAGCCGTGCTGGCGCAGAACCCGTCTGACCAGCCGCCGGAGATTGGCTTTAACGCTCTCGCGGACGGTCCAGTCAATGGAGAGATTATGCCGGACGGTTTCTACCAGCTCTCTGGCGATTGTCCGGAGGGTGTTATCTCCCAAGACTTTGACCGCGCTGTCATTGGTTTCCAGCGCGTCATAGAAAGCCAGTTCCTCTTCAGCCAACCCCAACTTTTCACCGCGCCGGTGGGCCTCCCGCATCTCGCGGGCCAGCCGGATGAGCTCCTCGACCACCTGGGCCGCCTCAATGGCCCGGTTGTGATATTTCCGGATGGATTCTTCCAGCATGAGGGCGAACGATTTGGACTGCACCAGGAACCTGCGCTGGATCACTTTGATCTCGTCATTCAACAATTTCTGGAGAGTTTCCACGGCGAGATTCTTGTACGGCATTCCCCGAAGCTCCTGCAGGAACACCTCCGACAGGATCGAGATGTCCGGCTTCTTCAGACCCGCAGCGCTGAAGATGTCCACGACCTGATCCGACGAGACGGCTTTTGAGACGATCTGCTGGATGGCGCTGTCCAGATCCTCACGGCTCGGGCCTGGGCCGTTGATGCCCGTATTCTTGACGATGGCCACCCGCACCGCCTGAAAGAATCCCACTTCATCCTGGATAGCCAACGCTTTCTCATGCGGGACCGAGAGGGCAAACGCTTTGGAGAGTTCGGCCACGGTCTTTAGGAACCGTTTCTTTCCGTCCTCCAGCGCCAGGATATGCTCCATCGCCGCGGGGATGATCCGAACTCGCTCCTGGGGAGACCTCCTGAAGAAAGCGGAGTAATCGAACTTGTAGAACATCGCTTTCAAGACTTCGTATTTCTCCAACAGAACCGCGACCGCTTCATCCAGAGAAACGCCCGTCTCCTTGCGGTCCTTCTCGGAGTACTCTGCCAACGCTTTCTTGAGCTCATGGGCGATCCCCAGATAATCCACTACCCGACCGCCGGGCTTGTCCTTGAACACCCGGTTGACCCTGGCAATCGCCTGCATGAGGCCATGCCTCCGCATCGGCTTGTCCACGTACATCGTGTGCAGGGACGGCACGTCGAATCCGGTCAGCCACATGTCCCGGACGATCACCAATTTGATCGGGTTGTCCGGGTCCTTAAAACCATCGCCCAGGGCGCGCCGTCTTTCCTTGTTCCGGCTATGCTGCTGCCATTCAGGGCCGTCGGACGCGTGGCCGGTCATCACCACTTTCAAGAAACCTTTGTCGTCGTCGGGGTGGTGCCATTGAGGCCGTAGTTTAATGATCGCGTTGTAGAGATCCACGCAGATCCGCCGGCTCATGCAGACGATCAATCCTTTGCCGTCCATCACCCCCAGGCGCTGCTCAAAATGCTCGACGATGTCCTTGGCCACTTGGTGGATTCGCTTCTCCGCTCCGACGAGCGCCTCAAGACGAGCCCATCTCGACCTTAACCTACTCCTGGCGGATTCTTCCTGGTCCTCGGTGACTTCCTCGAATTCAGGGTCAATCCTGGGCCGTTCTTCCTCGCTGAGTTCCAGCTTGGCCAGCCGCGGCTCGTACTGGATGGGAACGGTGACTTCGTCGTCAATGGCTTGGTGGACATCATAAACATCGATGTAATCCCCGAAGACCGTCCGGGTGTTTCGATCCGCCATCTCGATGGGAGTGGCAGTGAAACCGATAAAGGAGGCATTGGGCAGCGCATCCCGCATGTGCCGAGCGAACCCCTCGACGAATTCATACTGGCTTCGGTGCGCCTCGTCGGCAATCACCACAATGTTGCGCCGATCCGAGAGCTTCGGAAACCGATCTTCTCTCTCCTCAGGCAAGAATTTCTGGATGGTAGTGAAGACCACGCCGCCGGAGGCCACCTGGAGAAGCTCTCTCAAGTGAGAACGGCTCTCGGATTGGGCGGGCGTCTGCCGGAGCAGATCCTTGCAGCCAGCAAAAGTCTGATAGAGCTGGTCATCCAGATCGTTGCGGTCGGTCAGGATAACCAGGGTGGGGTTCTCCATCGCCGGGTGGCGGATGACCTTGCCGGCATAGAACGCCATGGTGAGACTCTTCCCTGATCCCTGCGTATGCCACACGATACCAACCCGCCTGTCGCCCTTGACGGCTTTCACGGTGCTCTCGATCGCCTTCCGTACGGCGTGAAACTGGTGGTAGCCGGCCAGCTTCTTGGACAGACCGCTCCTGGCGGCCTCAAACACGATGAAATCCCGGATCAACTCCAGGAACCGTTGTTTCTCGAAGATCCCCTTCAGCAAAACTTCCAACTGCGGGAGCTCCTTGGGCGAGAGATCTTTACCCTCCACCGTGCGCCAGGGCATGAACCGTCCCCACTCGGAAGTCAGCGTACCGGCCCGGGCTTTGGTGCCGTCCGAGGCCACCAGCACCTCATTGCAGGCAAAGAGGGCAGGAATTTCCGCCTTGTAGGTCAGAAGCTGCTTGAAGGCGCTCTGGATAGTGGCCTGTGGATCAGTCGGGTCCTTAAGTTCGATGACCGTCAGCGGGAGGCCATTGACGAACACCGCAATGTCCGGCCGCCGGTGGTTTCGCTCTTCCATGACCGTGAATTGGTTGACCGCCAGCCAGTCGTTGTTCTCCGGATGGTCGAAATCCACCAGCCAGACCTGGTCATGCTTCGTCCGGCCCTCAGCCTGGTACTCCACCGGCACGCCGTCGATGAGGAACCGGTGGAACCGCCGGTTATTCTCGACCAGATCCGGATGCTCCACTCGCTGCAGCTTGCGAATGGCTTCCTCCCGGGCATCCTCAGGAATTCCGGGGTTGATGCGGGCCAGGGCAGCCCGGAGCCGCTCGATCAGAGTGACGTCCCCAAAGCTCGCCCGCTCCTGCCGCAGCCCCTCCGGCTCAATCTCCGGCCCTGGCAAAATGGAATAGCCCAGCTCCTCCAACCACTGGAGCGCTGCCTCTTCAACGACGGATTCAGTAAGCGGCCGAGGCATTCGAACGTTTCCGATCAGCTCAGTACGAACGGTACACTTGCGAACCGATTTGGCACAAATTGGTGTCGGTACTCGAATCCCTTTGTAACCACAAGTCTCACGTCCAAGGCAAGAAACCCGCCAACACGTTCGAACCGTTTGTCCGCGAAATAGCCCTTTTCTTCACCGTAGATTCCATGCTCTTCAAGTAAGGCGATCTCCAAATTCCCTCGGGCATCCAAGGGACCTACGAACAGATCGTCGCGCATGATCACCAAGTTCTTCTGATTATCCAGAAACTTCGGATATGACTTGGCGATGGCATGCCGGATAGATTGCCAGGGTCCGATAAAACGCGCTTCTGCATTGATGTACTTGGGCAAGGCCTTCCTTCCCCCAAGTCTTTCCTGTGGATCCAACTCGCCCTCCCAGCCTGGACTCTTCACTTCGCAAAACACTTCCCAGGAACTCACCTTGGCAACGAAATCCACGTCTCTATCTCCAACCGTTTTCTCCTCCCAGCGAAGGACTTCATGCCCTAACTTTTCCTCCAAAAAATAGGCCGAGGAGATCTCCGCCAACGCTTCATCGCGTCGGGTCTTCGAATCGTTGAGCCGGGGCTTATACCGGGCTAGCTGACCCTTACGTTGGATGTATTGCAGCCATTTATCTATTTCCCGTTTCCACTCATCACTCGATGGAAACTCATCTGCACCACGCCACTTGGGCTTATCGAAAACCTGATCGAATAACATCAGCCCTCGATCAAAAATTCCGGTAACGGCCATTCCCGCCAAACGTTGTTTGCATAAGACATAAACACGTAACCGTCACTACTCCTTTCAAGAACCGGAACCAACCGGATGTAACCGGGCACCTTCGGAAGCCAGTGATCGCCACTTCTCTTAAAAGGCCCGTAGGCCTGAAAGGCGTTGCCGGATGTCACAACGTAATGATCTTTATTGACCGGGTTTCCAAACTTCAGATCGTTCGGATCATATCTGAAAACATCGATGCCCCCCACGACCTGAACGGGCTCACGCCCACTCAGAATTTCTCTTCGTTCCGCTGAGGCAGCGCTGCCACAAACAACACCAAGACCATTCAGCCAGTCGGGGGCCGCCTTCCCTTCGAGCAGAAGCGTCAGGCCATCTGCACTCATCAGCCTGTAGACAAGAGCGGGATCGATCGGCTTTGGTTTATTGGCGCTCATGTTTAATCAATGCAGTTGTTCGCATAAACGCCGGATGAAGTTTTTGACGGCGCGTTCGGCAATTCGACTCGCGTACTGCGCGTCTTGTGCTGCATCCAAGAGGGTGCCGATGGCC
>PCVW01000025.1 GCA_002787095.1 Candidatus Omnitrophica bacterium CG11_big_fil_rev_8_21_14_0_20_64_10
CGCACTCCGGATGCATCAGGAACTCGGCGTCGGGATAAACCTCCCGCAGGTGATCGATCCGCCCCGGATCGATGACCGCGTGGGAGGGGCAGTACCCCTTCCAGACCTCGATCGGGCGGCCGGTCCGCCGTTTGAGGAAGGTCCCCAGATAGAAATCGGGGACGAAGAGAATCGGCCGGCCCTCGGGAATCGCCTCGATGATCTGTATCCCGTTGGAGGAAGTGCAGCAATAGTCGCACTCCGCCTTGACCGCCGCCGAGGTGTTGATGTAGCAGACGACCACCCCATCGGGGTGCCTTTCCCGCCACGCCCGGACCTGCTGGGGGACGATCATGTCGGCCAGGGAGCAGCCGGCCCCCAGGTCCGGCACGATCACCCGCTTGTCGGGACAAAGCATCGCGGCCGACTCCGCCATGAAATGGACGCCGCAGAAGAGGATCACCGGCTCGGCGACCGTTGTCGCGTACTGGGCCAGCTTCAGCGAATCCCCGACGAAATCGGCCACCTCCTGGATCGGCCCTTCCTGGTAATTGTGGGCCAGGATCACGATCCCCCGCTCCGCCTTCAGTTGACGAACCCGCTCGATCAAGCGCTGCTGCGTGAACAGGGAGAGCCCCGCCGGGGTGTGGGGAACCGAACTGTGTTCGAGAAGCTCCTCCAGCATCCTCAGCCTCCCAAACGGACCGGCTGCGGGGTGGAGAGGTCCGGCTGCTCATCCTCGGGAGCGGCCTCCTTCGCCGGAGCCGGGGTGGCCCCGATCACCTGGGAGACATGCATCGAGCAGAATTTCGGGCCGCACATCGAGCAGAAGGCGGCCTCCTTGTAGCCGGCCTGCGGCAGCGCCTCATCGTGGTAGGCCTGCGCCCGCTCCGGGTCCAGACTCAGGGCGAACTGCCGCTTCCAGTCGAAACCGAACCGGGCCCGGGAAAGCGCGTCGTCCCGGTCCCGGGCGCCCGGCCGGTGGCGGGCCACGTCGGCCGCGTGGGCGGCGATCTTGTAGGCAATGATCCCCTGCCGGACATCCTCGGCATTGGGCAGCCCCAGGTGCTCCTTCGGCGTCACATAGCAGAGGAGACTGACGCCGTGCCAGCCGACGATCGCCGCCCCGATCGCCGAGGTGATGTGATCGTAGCCGGGGGCGATGTCGGTCACCAGCGGGCCGAGCGTGTAGAACGGCGCCCCGTGGCAGAGTTCCTGCTGTTTTTTGACATTCATCTCCAGCTGGTCCATCGGCACATGCCCCGGCCCCTCCACCATCACCTGCACATCGTGCTTCCAAGCCCGGGCGGTCAGCTCCCCGAGGGTTTTCAGCTCCGAGAACTGGGCCGCGTCGGAGGCGTCGGCCAAACAGCCGGGCCGCAGGGAATCTCCGAGACTGAAGCAGACATCATATTTCTGGAAGATCCTGCAGATCTTGTCGTAGTTCGTGTAGAGGGGGTTCTCCTTCTTGTGGTGCATCATCCACTGCGCCATCAGGGAGCCGCCCCGGCTGACGATCCCGGTCACGCGCTTGCCGACAAGCGGCAGATACTCCCGCAGGATCCCGGCGTGGATCGTCATGTAGTCGACCCCCTGCCGGGCCTGCTCCTCGATCACCTCCAGCAGGAGCTGCTCGCTGAGGTCCTCGACGCGCGGCACCCGGGCGACCGCCTCATAGACCGGCACGGTCCCAATCGGGATCGCGCTGCCCCGCAGGATCGCCTCCCGGATCTGGCGGATCTGGCCGCCGGTGGAGAGGTCCATCGCGGTGTCGGCCCCGTACTTCTGACAGACCCGGATCTTCTCCAATTCTTCCTCGATGCTGGAGGTAGTCGCGGAATTGCCGATGTTGGCGTTGATCTTGCAGCGGGCGGCGATCCCAACCGCCATCGGGACGATCTCCGGGTGGTTGATGTTGGCCGGAATGATCATCCGGCCGGCGGCCACCTCGGAGCGGATCAGCTCCGGATCGAGGTTCTCCACCTTCGCGACATGCCGCATCTCCTCGGTCAGGATCCCCTGGCGGGCGAAGTGCATCTGGGTGACATTGGCCTGGCCTTTCCGGGAAAGAATCCATTGTTCACGCATGCGGCGGACTTGGCTCCTCAGTTTTTCTGCTGAATCAACGACAAAAATTCCATCCGGGTCTTGGAATCGACCCGGAAGGTGCCGAGCATCGAGCTGGTCACCATCTCGGTGTTCTGCTTCTGGACCCCCCGCACGACGGTGCAGAGGTGCCGGGCTTCCATGACGACCGCAACCCCCTTCGGCTTCAGGTTTTCCTGCAGCGCCTCGGCGATCTGGCAGGTCAGCCGCTCCTGCACCTGCAGGCGGCGGGAGAGGATGTCAATGAGCCGCGGGATCTTGCTCAGCCCCAGGATCTTGCCGTTCGGTATGTAGGCGACATGGCAGCGGCCGGTGAACGGCAGCAGGTGGTGTTCACAGAGGGAGGCGAAATCGATCCCCTTGACCAGCACCATCTCGTCGTACGGGACCGAGAACTGCGCCTGGCCGAACAGCTCGGCGATTTCCTGCCGGTAGCCCTGCGTCAGGAACTCCAGCGATCGGGCGACCCGCTCCGGGGTCCGCCGCAGCCCCTCCCGCTCGGGATCCTCCCCGAGCCGGGTCAACAACTCCCGCACGAGCGGCTCGACTCCCTCGAGGGAGACCCCATCGCCGTTGCGAGCCGAAGGGATCAGCGCCATCCCTTGACCCACTCCACGAGCAACCGCACCCCGAAACCGGTCCCTCCCTTGACCTGGTATCCGCAGGTGCCGTCAGCCCAGGCGGTCCCGGCGATGTCCAGGTGGGCCCAAGGGAACTCCCCGACGAACTCCTTGAGGAAGGCGGCGGCGGTGATGGTGCCTGCCTTGCCGTTACCGACATTCTTCACATCGGCCACCTGCGACCGGACCGCGTCGGTGTGGGCCTTCCAAAGCGGCAGCGGCCACACCTTGTCCCCCGAGCGGCTCCCCGCCTGCTTGACCTGCTCCAGCAGCCGCTCATCGTTCCCCATCAGGCCGGCCGCCTGGTCCCCGAGGGCGACCACGCAGGCGCCGGTCAGGGTCGCCAGGTCCACGATCGCCGCCGGCTTCAGGGTCTGCGCATAGCTCAGCGCGTCGGCCAGGATCAGCCGCCCCTCGGCGTCGGTGTTGATCACTTCGATCGTCTTGCCGTTCATCGCCCGGACGATGTCCCCCGGCTTCTGAGCCGATCCGCCAGGCAGGTTCTCGGTCGCCGGGGCCAACCCCACGACCCGGGCCGGCAGCTTCAGCATCGCGATCGCCCGCATCGCGCCGATCACCGCGGCGGCGCCGCACATGTCGAACTTCATCTCCTCCATCTTGTTGGAGGGCTTGATCGAGATCCCGCCGGAGTCAAAGGTAATCCCCTTGCCGACCAAAAGCAGCGGCTTGCGGCCGGCCGAGCGGGGGCCGACATACTCCATCCGGATGAAGCGGGCCGGCTCCCGGGACCCCCGGGCCACCCCCATCAGCGCCCCCATCTTCCGCTTGGCGATCTCGGCCGGACCCCAGACCTGTACCCTGAAGCCGGCCTCCCGTCCCGCCTTCTGAGCGGCCTGGGCCAACCGGGCCGGCGTCATCTCATTGGACGGGGCGTTGCCGAGGTCCCGGGCCAGACAGACCGACTCGCAGAGGATCTTCCCCTGCCGGGCCCCCTTCTGGGCCGCGGAGACGGCCGGCGCCGCCGAGACAGTCAACTCCAGTTCCTTGAGCCCGGTCTCCTCTTTTGATTTGGTCCCCTTGCGGTCAAAGTGGTAGGTGCCGAGCCAAACCCCCTCGACCACCGCCTGGGCAGTCTGCTCGACGGTCGCCTTCGGCACGGAGGGGACCGGAACCGCCAGCTCCAAGAGCCGGGCCGCCAGCGCCGTCCGGGCCGCGACCGCGCCGCTCTTGCGCAGCCGGTTCAAACAAAGCTTCTTCTCCTTGCCGATCCCGGTCAGGACCAGCCAGCCGGCGCCGGTCCCCTGCAGAAAGGCGCTCCCCGCCTTGCCGGAGAAACGCTTCTTCTCGATCAGGGGGGCGACCGACCGCTTCAGGTCGGCCGGCAGCTGCTTGAAGAAAAGTCCGCTCTTCCCCTCCTCTCCCAGCCAGACCACCACCGCCCGGTTATCGGAGAGCTTGCCCTTCGTTTTGACCGAAATCTTCATGCACTCACTCCTTGATTGATGAAGCCGTTTGTCCGGCCGCCGCCCGGACATTGTCCACCGCCTGCGGCAGCCGTTCCAGAAAGATTTTCAATGCCGCCGGATCGGTCCGCCGGTCCCAGGAGATCAGGATCGTCCCCAGCGCCGCCCGCTCGGCGACCCCCATCGCCCGAAGGACATGGGAGGCCTTGATCCGGCCGGTGGAACAGGCGGAGCCCAAACCGACCGACACCCCCGCCAAGTCCAGCGCCCCGACCCACTGCTCCCCGTCCATTCCATCCAGGGAGAAACTGATCAGCCGGGGCAGCCGCGGGGCCCCCGCCCCGTTGATCCGCCCGGCGGGGAAAAGCCGAGTCAGCCGGTCCGCCGTCTCGTCCCGAAAGGCCGCCGGATTCCCCGACTCGGCCTTCAACGCCCGAGCGGCCGCCTCGCAGGCCGCTCCGAAACCGGCGATCCCGACCAAGTTCTCGGTGCCGGCCCGCCGCCCCTCCTCCTGCCCGCCCCCCAGCAGGAGCGGCTCGATCCGAACCCCCTTGCGCAGGTAGAGGGCGCCGATGCCGGCCGGCCCCCCCAACGGGTGGGCCGAGAAACTCAGGGCATCTACCGGGATCTCCCGCACATTCAGCGGGATCTGTCCGGCCGCCGCCGTCCCGTCGGCGTGGACCCAAATCCCCCGGGCCTTGACCCGGGAGACCCAATCGGCCACCGGCTGGATCGTTCCCACCTCGCCGTTGGCCCACTGGATCGAGACCCCCACCGTCCGGTCGGTCAGCGCCTCCTCGAGCGCCCCCACATCCACTTGTCCGGCGCCATCCACCGGAACCGCCGTGACCCGCCAACCGGCCTTCTCCAGCCGCCGGGCGGTGTGGATCACCGACAGATGCTCCACCGCCGAGATCACCAGGTGGTCCCCCTTGCGGCGGGCCGCTTCCGCCAGCCCCGTCAGGGCCCAGCTGTTGGCCTCGGTCGCGGAACTGGCAAAGAAAAGCTCCGACGGCTGGGCGCCGATCAGGCCGGCCGCCTGCCCCCGGCCCTTTTCCCGAAGCTGAGCCGCCGCCCGCCCTTCCCGATGGCCCGAGGCGGGGTTGCCCCAGGCCTCCAGGGCCCGGCGCATCGCCTCCGCCGCCTCTTCCCGAAGCGGAGCCCCATTGATACAGTCCAGATAAACAGGCGCCGGTTTCATCATCCCATCAAAAACCGAATCCCGACAAAAAAGTCTGGGATCGCTCGGAAGACCTTCCCCACAAGGAACGCTCTCTGGAAAGATTTATTATACGCCCCGCCCCGGCCCAGCGCAATGCACGGGAGGTTACGCCGCCTTCTGAAGGACCTGCTCCATGCCGGCCTGGATCTGGTCCAGAACCTCCGCCGGAAAGATCGCCGCCAGGATGCCCCGCAGGCCGGCCGAGGGTGGAATCCGAGTCACCCGCATCCCGGTGGAAATCCGGCTCAAGGTGGCCTGCAAGCCGTCGGCCAGTTCCTGCCGGCCGAAGAACTGGACCCGGTCGGAATGCTCCAAGCCGGCCAACCGGACCGCCAGATCCACCAAGCTCTCCTGGTCCGGATCGAACAGGACCGCCTTCCCGCGCCACGGGAGACGCTCCACGAACTGCTCCGGCGGAGCATAGGCGGCCAAAGCGGGCCGCTCCAGCACCAGCACCTGCCCCTCCAGCCCGGCGGCATCGAGGGTCCATTGATCATGCGGGAGAATCTCTCGCTGCCGGAGCGCGACCCCGGTGGCCCGGAGCACCGCCTGGAAACGGTCCATCTGAGCCACCGCCCCAACCAGATAATTCTGCCGCCAATCCGCCCCGGTCTGAAGCCTGCCCTGGGTCAGCGCCTGACTCAGATCCGATAGGAGCCAATCCTGGGCCCGCTCATGCTCCGGCTCCATAAAAGCATGCAGAAACACCTCCTTCGCAATGAACTCTTGAAGCGTCACCGACGGGTTGGGGGCATGCTCCAGCGCCTGATAACGGGCCTCCAGCTCCAGCAAGGCATCCGCCTCCAGCAACCGCTCTGCGATCGGTTGGGCCTCATCAGCCAAAAGGGCGCCATGCAGGGCGGTCTCCGTCCGGCGCATGCTTCGGACCGCCGCGAGGTATCGCTCCGGATCCAACCGCTGGACGACGGTCGGATTCATGCTCAGCAGCGCCTGAAGGCGGGTCAGCGTATCCACATGCGCCAGCTCCTCGGCCAACAGACTGTCCTGCAGGAAGACGCTCAATCCTTCCTCGACGGATTCGTGCCGCCCATAGGCGAAGACTCTCGGGAAGAGATACAGAAAACTCAGGAGGAATTGCTCCGGAGATTCCAGCTGATCGGCATAGGGGGGCCGATAGTAAACCGTCCCGCTCAACCGAGGGGTCACCTCCTGACTCCACCACTGAAGGAGTGCCCCGGAATCGAGATGAGCCGCCCAGTCCGAAAAACGGGCTTGAAACATTTCCCATATCGGCCGATAGATGAAGGCATGGGCATTTCTGAAGTCCAGGACCCGTTCTTCGGCTACAACGATCACATCAGGAGAGGCAAACGCAGACGGAACCGTTCCCTCTTCCGACCGCACGACATAGACCGGCACCGAGCGGCCCTGGGGAGTCGCCAGATCCCGGATGACGGAGACCACCCTTCCAAAAACCAGTGAGGAGTCGTCCCCCTCCAAAAAATGACAATAGAATCCGCCGGGCAGCATGAACCGCTCCCGAACCACCCGGACGAACTGCATCAGATCGACTCTCGTCAGCAGCCTATCGGCGAAGGTCTCCAAACCCATCTCGGCCCGGATATCAAAGGAAGGGTTGACGGGTCGGATTCCCCGATCCCAGAAGAAGATCAGATCCTGCATCCCGGCTTCTCCGCTCTCCAGGCCATCGCTCAATTCTGCGAGGATGAACTGATAGACAAGTTCCACCCAATGCCGGTGATCAAAATCAGGGTGGGCCGGATCCATCGCCAACTGGAAGTTGCGCGCCGCCCGAAGAGAGGAGACCAGGTGAGCCGGATCCACCGGGATCGCGTCCGCCAGATCGGCCGGCGGCTGCATGTCATCGGGAACCATTAATACCCGCAGCCGCCTGAGCTGGTCCAGATTCAGTCCCGCCGAGATATCGTCGCCAACCAGCGCCTCCCCCGGAATCTCCGCATCTTCAGGATGCTGTCCCATGATGTCTTGATCGATCTGGAAGGCGATCGCGGCCCGCAATGACTCCAACCGAATCGTCTCCACCTCGGCGGTTTCCTGCCCGTTCGCCTCCAGCCCGCCGGCGGGGATGTCGGTCAAGCGGGACTGAAGCTCCGCTTCCAAGCCGGCATCCACCGTCTGGGCCGGACGCAGAGCTTGGGCAGGGGTAGGCAGAGCAAGGGCCCCGGCCAGGAAGAGGGCCGTCAGCCGCAGGGAGCAGGGATGGATCGTCTTCATCGGGTCTTGGGAGCTCTTTTCCCTAAATTATACCTGAAGCGGAGGATTTTGTTCGTATTATAATCTAAATAATATTATTACTAACTACTTGACAAGACCGCATCGGCAAGGCATACTTGGAATGTAGCCCAAATGTAGTCACAAACCAGGAGGTCCCGGTGGTTCAGTTCGTCAACCTGCGAGAGCTCAAGATCAGCGCCTCCAAGGTCATTCGCCGCAGCCGCAAAGGGGACATCGTCGTCACGGTCCGCGGCAAGCCGGAAGCGGTGATCCACGCCGTCGGCGAAGAGGATCTGGAGCTGTATCTGATGGAGCACTCTCCCGCTTTCCGGAAGAAGCTGGATTCAGCGATCGAGGAAGCTCGGCAAGGCAAGCTGCACAGCTACGAAGGAGTTTTCGGGGAACCGCAGCCTAAGAAGTCCCGGCGTTCGTGACCTGGAAGCTCACATTCACCTCGTCGGCCCGACGGGAGATCACCAAGCTCTCGCCCGATGTCCTCAAGCAGATCCAAGGCGATCTCGCCAAGCTTATCGAACATCCCCAGGAAGGAAAACACTTAAGCGGGCGCTACCGGGGCCTGCGCTCTTGGAGAAGCGGAGATTACAGGATCCTTTATGGAATCCGGCCTGCTAAAGGAGATTTGATCGTCTACCGCCTGGCGCACCGGCGGGAGGCCTACCGCTAAGGAGGTGATGGGCACCCGCCAGGAGCCGGCGGGCAGGCGAGAGGATTTGGCGCCTCCGCCCCTTCGGGGCTCCGGTCGGCCACTCGCCCCGATAACCCGGACACTCCCATAAGGTCGTGTCCATCGGGGCTCACTTCCCCGCCGAAGGCGGGTCCGCCTCTGGAGGAAAATCCTCTCTTGCGAAGCCGGTATCGGGAAGTGGGCACGAGAGGATTTGAACCTCCAAGCCTTGCGGCACATGCACCTCAAGCATGCGCGTATGCCAGTTCCGCCACGTGCCCGAAGTGAAGATGAAGATCCTGCGAGGATTGCGGACAGCCCCAGTATACCGTATACTCTTCGGAAATGGCAACTTGGGTCGGCATCGGGCAAAGCAAGCGGCCGGATTCCCTGCAGGCCGGCAAAGAGGCGGCCGGCCAGGCGCTGGAAAAGATCGGGCAGCAGCGGCCGGATCTGGTCCTCGTCTTCGCTTCCGTTCGGTTCGAGCAGGAAGCGCTGCTCAAGGGGGTCACCTCCATCACGCAGGACGCCCCAATGGCCGGCTGTTCCACCGCCGGCGAGATCCTGTCGGCCGGCCCTTCCCGCCGTTCGGTCGTCGTCATGGCGATTCGCTCCGACACCCTCTCCACCTCCGTCGGCATCGGCGCCGGCGTGGGGGACCAGCCGCTGACCGCCGGCCACGACGCCGCCTTCAGCGCCTCCCAAAGCAAGCTGTCCGCTCCCCATGTCTTTCTGAGCTTCTCCGACGGGCTGACCGGCAACGGGGCGGAGGTGATGCGGGGGATCCAGGAGGTGCTGGGACGGAGCTTCCCGATCGTCGGGGGAGCGGCCGCCGACGACTTCGCCTTCAAGAAAACCTACCAGTATTTCAATGGGAAGGTTTACACCGACGCGGCGGTCGGGGTGCTGCTGGCCGGCCCGATCTCGATCGGGATCGGGACCCGGCATGGCTGGAAACCGCTGGGAAAACCCCGGACCGTCACCAAGGCGACCCACAACATCGTGGAGCTGCTCGACGGGCATTCGGCGGTCAACCTGTACGAGACCTATTTCGGACGAGAAGGGGCCGGGTCGGCCCTCCAGTCGGAGACGCTGGCCGACATGTCGATCGTCTACCCCCTCGGGATGCCGGTGCCGGACGAGGAGGAATACCTGCTGCGCAATGTGATGCGGGTGGACCCCGACGGGGCGCTGGTCTACGCCGGGGAGATCCCCGAGGGGAGCCGGGTGCGGCTGATGATGGGCTCCAAGGAGAAGGCGTTCGAGGCCTCCCGCCGGGCGGCGCAGCAGGCGGTCAACGGCCTGAAACCCCGGATTCCCACCTTCGCGCTGGCTTTCAGCTCCTGCTCCCGGCTGCGGCTGTTCGGCCACGAGGCCTGGCGGGAAGTGGCGGCGATCCGGAAAGAGCTCGGGGCGCAGGTGCCGTTCGCCGGCTTCTACGACTATGGGGAGCAGGCGCCGCTGACCGCGGTCGGCTACCGGGGGCGCAGCTGGTTCCACAACGAATCTTTGGTGGTGCTGGCGGTCTCCACGCCCTAAAATGAAACCGCGATGCCGCTGACCGTCAAAATCACGATCGGAGCCGGCCTGATCCTGCTGGCCCTCTTCGCCCTCTCCGAGGCGATGCTGCTGAGGGTCGCCTACGCCCTCTTCATGATCCTCCTGGGGATGATCCTGATCACGACCTTCCAGAGCACGCAGCGCCAGTTGGCCGAGAACAAGAAGGAGCTGACGCGGGTCAGCCAAGTCTGCGAGGAGTTGGACCAGAACACGAAGATCATCGTGCAGACCGACCTGGAGCTGACCCGAACGCAGGAGGCGCTCGACAAAAAACTGTCGGGGCTCGTCGCCCTGCAGGAACTCTCCCGCAAGATCCTGCCGATCCGGGCCCACGACGAACTGTGCCGGGTCGTCTGCGAGGCAGTCGTGACCACCTTGGGGTTCGAGCGGGCCCTGCTGGTGCTGACCGGTATCGGGAATCAACCGATCGTCGCCCGGGCCGGATTCGAACCGGAGGACTTCTCCCGAATTACCCTCTCCCACCTGATCGAGCTGATCCAGACCCCGGTCCTGACCCAGGGACAGCCGATCTTCGCCGCCGATGTCAGCGGCAAACAGCGGGGGGGCGAGGTGTCGGCCGCCGCCTTCCTGTCGCAGACCAAGGAAAAATCCCGGCAGAAACGAATCGCCGATCCCACGCTCAAGGAAATCGGGGAGATGGCGGGTCTCAACGCCTTCATCGCGGTGCCGATCCAGCTGCAGGAGCAGGCGCGGGGCTTCCTGCTGGCCGGCTCCAACCCCCCCTACCTGCCCCTGGAGGCCGGGGACCTGGAGATGATGACGGTTTTGAGCGCCGAGGTGGGGGTCACGATCGACAACCTGGTCCTGTACGAAGAGCTCAAGAAATCCCACGATGAGTTGGAGGAGCGGGTCAAGGCCCGGACCGCCGAGTTGGCCAAGGCGAACGAGGAACTGGTCCGGCTCAACAAGATGAAGTCCGACTTCGTCTCGGCGGTCTCCCATGAGCTGCGGACCCCGCTGACCTCGATCAAGGGGTACACGACGCTGGTGCTCGGCGGCAAATTGGGGCCGATCAGCGAGAAACAGTCGGAGCGGCTGACCAAGATCAACCGGAACACCGATTACCTCTCAAACCTGATCACCGAGCTGCTGGACATCGCCCGGATCGAGTCGGGGCGGGTCGGGATGAACCTGAAGCCGACGAAGCTCACCCACCTGCTGGAGAATGTGGCCGACCTGCTGGTGCCGCAGCTCAAGGACGGCAAATTGGAATTGAAACTGGAGGCGCCGGAGAAGCTGCCGGAGATCCCGGCCGACGAGAACCACCTGGAGCGGGTCTTCGTGAACCTCCTCTCCAACGCCATCAAGTTCACCCCGCCCAACGGCACCCTCACGGTGCGGGTCACCCCGCGGCCGGAGGAACTCCAGGTAGAAGTGGCCGACACCGGCTTCGGGATGCCGCCCGAGGATGTGCAGAAGCTGTTCACCGAGTTCTTCCGGGCCGACAATCCCGTCAACCGGGAACGCAAGGGAACTGGGCTCGGGCTGGTCCTCTGCAAGAAGATCATCGAGGCGCACGGCGGCAGCATCCGGGTCAACTCCGAGGTGGGCAAAGGGACGACCTTCAGCTTCACCCTGCCCCTGAAATCGAGCCGGGACACCGTCTCGTTCACGGCCTGAAAGAGCGTTGAAGCATGGCTGAGACCAAACCGAAGAAGAAGGTCCTCGTCGTGGACGACGACCCGGACATCCGGGATGTCATCCGCCTGACGCTGGAAGAGGAAGGCTACGAGATCAGCGAGGCTCCCAACGGCGCCGAGGGGGTCGAGCAGGTCCGGCAATCC
Source organism: Candidatus Omnitrophica bacterium CG11_big_fil_rev_8_21_14_0_20_64_10 (assembly GCA_002787095.1). Classification (GTDB taxonomy): domain Bacteria; phylum Omnitrophota; class Gorgyraeia; order 1-14-0-20-64-10; family 1-14-0-20-64-10; genus 1-14-0-20-64-10. The sequence goes on from PCVW01000025.1 coordinate 11,619, forward strand.
CCTCCCGACCTGATCCTGCTGGACTTCACGATGCCGAAGATGGACGGCGGACAGGTCTGCCAGGCCCTCAAGAAGGACCTGCTGCTTCAGCATGTGCCGATCATTATGCTGACCTCCCGCGGAGAGGTCGCCGACAAGGTGCAGGGGATCAATGTCGGCGCCGACGACTACATGACCAAACCGTTCGAGCCGGCGGAGCTGCTGGCCCGGGTGCAGATGATCGTGCGGCGGACCGCCCGCTCGCTGGACGCCAACCCCCTGACGAAGCTGCCGGGCAACGCGACGATCCTGGAGCAGATCCAGGCCAAGATCGATGCCAAGGAACCGGCCGCGATCTGCTACATCGACCTCGACAAGTTCAAGGCGTTCAACGACACCTATGGCTTCGAACGGGGGGACACCCTGATCAAGGCGACCGGACAAATGCTGTTGATCGCGATGCGGGAACTGGGGAACCCCGACGACTTCCTCGGCCACATCGGCGGGGATGACTTCGTGATGATCACGACCCCGGACAAGGCGGAGGGAATCTGCCGGAAGATCGTGCGGGATTTCGCGGAGGCGGCCCCGCAGTATTACTCGGAGAAGGACCGAACCCGGGGATACATCGAGGCGGAGGACCGGGACAAGCAGGTCAAGCGGTTCGACCTGATGACGATCTCGATCGCGGTCGTGACCAACGAGAACCGGGAATTGACCCATGTCGCCGAGGTGGCGCAGATCGGCGCGGAACTGAAGGAATGGGCCAAGGAACGGGGCGGCAACCGCTGGGTCAGGGACCGCCGCGGCGACTGACTCGGATCAGACCGAGACCGTCTCCAATCCCGCCTTCTTGAACCAGGGCTTGGCCGTCTTGTCCAGAACCTGGTTGAGGGCCTGAATGTTCCGGACCCCCTCCCCTTCCAACCACTTCTCGAACGCGGCGGCTCCCTGCTTGGCGTAGACCGGGATCCCTTCCTTCCAGGTGGCCCGGCCGCAGAGGACGCCGTTGAACTCCACCCCGGCCTCCCCCGCCAGCTCCAGGTTCTCCCGGAAGACCGCGTCGCTGACGCCGGCCGAGAGATAAATGAACGGCTTGGTCGTAGCGGAAGCGGCCTGGCGGAACGCCTCCAGCGCTTGGCTTTTGGTCTGGGCGACCTCCGCCTTCTTGAAAGCTTGCGTCCCCTCGACAAAAGCGGTGTTGACCGGGATCTCCACCTTCAGCACATCCACGCCGTACTCGGGCTTGGAGAACTCCCGCATGCTCTCGGCGACAATCCGGGGCTTCTGCTTGGCGAACTCCACCCCCTTCTCATTCCCCCCCTGCGGGTCGTAGCCGACGAACTCCAGGAAGAACGGGACATCGAGGGCCCGGCACTCGGCGCCGATCCGCTCGACGAAAGCGTGCTTGATGTCGTTGATTTCCGGCTTCTCGTCCGGCGTGTAATAGAGGAGGACCTTCACGCAGTCCCCGCCGGCCTCGATCGTCTTACGGACGGTCCAGTCGGGGATCAGGTCCGGCAACCGGCCCGGCTGGGCCTGGTCGTAGCCGGTCTTTTCATACGCCAGCAGGAGGCCGGCCTTCTTGTCCCGGGCCTTCGCCGCGTCCAGGCCGTACTCCGGATCCAGCAGGATCGCACTGGCGTGCCGGGTCAGCACCTTGGTGACGAGGGTCTTGAACTGGGCCATATCGGCGTCGGAAACCTGGGACTTCTCGACTCCCCGCTCCTTGGCGATCGATTTGAGCAGACTGCCCCGCTGATCCATCGCCGCGGCCCGGATGATTCCCTTCTCGTCCGAAACCGCCTTCATTCCCTTCAACTTGCCCGGTGTGATCCTCGACATCCTCGACTCCTCTTTGAGATGGCTCCGTAACTGTTGGGTCCTTCAGACAGAAAGAAAAGGACGGGAAGCGCTATGATCCCCCAGCGCCCCGGGCCTGTCAACCCCGCTCTCAGGCAGACAGATCCCGCGCCAGAAACTCCAGAAACTCGTTGAAGCTGTAGTCCTGGATGTACACCTGCAAAGGAGCGGCCGTCAGGCTGATCTGCAAGCGCTGCAGCATCAGCCGCCGCTCGGCCTCCGAGCCGGAAATCAGCGTCCGAATCTGACCAACGGTGGCCGGGACGCCGAGTTGAGCATAGTAATTCTTCAGTGTGATCAGCCGGTTGTCGTCATCCGCGACCCCGATCATCCCCTCCGAGAAGGAGGCCACCGCGAGGCCCACCCCGACGACCCGGCTCCAGAGCCGGCTCTCCAGCGGGGTGCGGTTCCAGGCGACAGCCAGCGCCGGACGGCCCGGCTCCAACGGAAACTCGTAGACCTGATCGGGCGGCAGCAGGGTCAGCCGCCGGACGCCGTCGTCAGCCCCCGGATCGCCAAGCTCCGACAATGGAACGACCCGGACATCCACTCCGGCCTGCTGAAATTCGGCGGCCACCCGTCCAATCTCCCGCAAACGCTCCGCCCCCTCCGCTCCCAGCAGGGCGGGATGGACCCCGAACCGGTAGGTCTGGGTCTTCGCAGCCGGCTCAACCGATTCCCATAGGGTGATCCAACCGGAATGCTCCTCCTGTTCAGCGGTCAGCGCCGGAAACTCGCTTTGAGGCGCCGGAGGGAATGCCTCCGCGTCAGCGGCATCCAACCGCGCCTGACGCTGCTCCGATTCCCGATCCTGAATCACCTTGGGAACCAGCAGCTCCCGAACCCGGACCGGCCATTGCGCCGGGGTTGTGATCGCCCCGTCCGCCTGACCATTGCTGCCCGGCAGAGTCGGCAATCCCCGCTCCCCCGGATCCCGTCCCATGAAGACGGCCGAGGCGGTCACCGCCGTCTGCAGGGCCTCCAGCGGCGGCTCCCCGTTCAGGACGCCCCCGACGAAAACACCGAAGGCGGTATCGGCGGCCCCACTGGTGTAGGTCAACTGATGCAGGGGGGCCGGCGCCACATGCCACCAGCCCCGCGCCGTCACCAGGACAAGCGCGCCGGTCGGCAGATAGACCAGCGCCCAGTCCCGGACCCCATGCCGCTGCCGGAGGTGGTAGGCCGCCTCCGCCGCGGCATCCGGATCCACGGAAAGGCGGTAAGCATCCGAATCTGTCTGCCGGGCCAGGGCGGCGGCCGACAGAAAGACGCCGGCCGGAGCGGTGTTCAACGCCGCCCGGCCGACCGACACCGGCCAGGCGTCATTGACGGAAAGGAAAACCGGATGGCCCGCCGCCTGGGTTGCCCGGATCCAACGAGCCGCGGTGGTCATCGCTGGAATCTGCTCCAATTCAGAACCGGGCAACCGCTCCCCCCAAATCAAACCGTAGGAACCTGATCCGAACGAAGAAGGGATTCCACTCCACAACCGGGCGATCTCCGGCGGTGAGACGGGCCTCTGGGAACCGGCTCCCACCAGGCGCAGCTCCCTCCGGTTCCGGCCGGGCTGACGGGCCACCATGACACTGACCCGGGTCTCCCGTTCGGAATCGGCCGCGGCCGAGGGCGTCCCCACCGGCTGCTGAAGAACGACCGTCGCCGAGTCCCATTCTGCCCCATCCTCAAATGGGTTAGCCGCGACTTCAACTGCCGAAGCGGCCGCAGCCGCCCCATTCTCCGCCGGAACGCCCGCCGCGGCTCCCGGACTCCGACCGTTGACGACCGTCGTTGGGAGCGTCCCCAACGCTTGCGCGACCGCTTCTCCGGTCTTCCCCGCCGCCGCGGCGACCAGACGGGCCGGAAAACCCAAGCTGATCAGCGTCTGAATCGCGTGGGCGGCCGAACCGCCGGCTTTCGCCCGAAGATGCAGCGCCTCCGGCTCTCCATCCCCGCCGGCAATCTCCGCGATCAAGTCCAGCGTCGGGGTCCCCACACCGACCACCCCGACTTTCCCGGCAGCTCCATTGGTGCCGGCGGCTTCATTGGACCCTTCCGTTTCGGGAACGAATTCCAAATGAATTGAGGTATCGCCAGCCGCCAAGGCCGCCGCTTTTTCAAAGAACTGCCGGGTCCAAGCATCCCGAGCGGCGGGGGTTAACCGCTGGAAGGTCTCCTCATACCGGAGCCCCGCGGCCTGGATCCGCTTGACCAGTGCAATCAGGTCGGAGCCGGTCTGCACGGCATCCAGCGCCCGGCTAACCTGCTCGGTCGCCTCCTCGCGAGCCTTGCCCAGGGTGTTGTCCTCCGACATCTCCCGGATCTTTTCGATGACGGACTGAACCTCATCCACCCGGGCGCCGACCTCGTCCAGCCCCTCCTCCAACCTCGGCAGGAGATAAGGATCCTTGTACTCCGCCGCTGATTGGTAATGGATCAATCCCAAGAGCGCCACCACATCCACCGCGTTGCTGAAAACCGGGGCAACATCAGATGGACTCTTTACACCAGCCGGTTCCAGAACGACCCGCTCCAGCTTGCGGTTGCCAGGAATCGCCGCCTGCTGCAGATGGCTCAGTCCGAACCGCTCAATCTCCGGTTCGCTGAGAAAACGGTGCCCGCCTGAGGGGAGCCGGATGAGGTACAGGGTCTCCGTCGGAACCGGGCGGCCATGAAGATCGTTGCGTTCAGGCGAGCGGGGGCGGATCGCGAGACGAAGCCCTCCATCCTCCCGGGCGACGATCCAAGCGTTGTAATCCGGAAAACCGGCCTCCGCGAGCCAATCCACCACCTGGTTCCCCCAGCGGATGAGCTCTTCCGGATCCGGCCCGCTCTCCAAGACGAAGGTGGCCCGATCCGGGTTGCGGCGCAGCCCAATCCAAACGGAGTCATCCTCCCCCTCCGACGCCCGAGAACGGAACAACCAGTCGACCGGAGCGTCATGCCCATTGACCGGGAGCAGCCCCTGAAGCTCATCGAGGTTCAGCAGATCCCCCGTCTCGTAGAACGCCCCGGCCCGCCGGGAGGAATTGAGTCCCCACCAGGAACGCCGGCCGGTTTCCCGGCTGTCCGTCACCTGACGCACCAATCGTTCCAGAGAAGCCGTTTGAAGTCGGGTTCCCAGGCCGGTCCCCGACCAGGAGCGTCCCCGGTTCTCCCTTTCCGAATAAAGGGCCGCTTGAATGAACCGCCCGTCCCGGAGGACCGCCTGCTTAAGCTCTATCGGGACTCCGCCGTTGGCCCGATGCTCCCCCAGCTCAGTCCCGTCGGAAACCCGGAACCATCCGGTCTGATCAATCCGATAGCGGCGGCTCTCTCTCTCGGGGCGAGACCCCGAAAGATCAACCGACCCCGGATCGGGAGCCCCCGCCTGCGAAAGGGCCGTCGTTTTCGATCGGAACAGGGGGGGCACCCTCCCCTCCCCCCGGGCCGGCGCCCGCCGGATCGCGGCGGGAACCTGCGAAACGGTGGTCACCACCGCCGAAAAGGTGTAGTCGGCCGGCTCTGAAAAGGGGATGTCGGCGACATACAACAGATCCATCCGGGCCGCGCCGGACTTTTCCCCCTGCGGGCGATAGATCCGAACCGCGTCCAGCCTCATCTCAAGCGGCTGGGACTGAGACAGCGCGCCTCCCCCTCGGGGAAAAGACTGGTAATGAAGGGCCGTCCCGGGGGCCGTCTCGGAAAGAATCTCCAGCAGCGCCGTGATATCCGCCGCACGAGAACCGGCCAGGCCGGAGAATGAAATCATTCCCTCCGTCTCTGGACCCAGCAATTCCACCTGAGAGAAAAGATCGTCAAACCGCCGGTCTCGATCCCCTTCCTGAAGCGCCCCGGGAACCGGCAGGTTCCAGTGGCGCACGGCTACCCGGACCCGGTTCCCGCCTGAGACCCGGAAATGAGTCTCCAGGGAATCGGCCTGGGCGGATGGGAAGAGGGCCACCTCATGAACGGGATAAACCGGCAACGGGCCGGCCGGGGAGGCTATGCTCTCCAGGCCGCTTCGCTGCTGCAACGCTTGAATCAGCAGCGGCCGCCCGGTGGATTCTTCCAAGCCGGTCTGCCTCAGGGCGAGAGCGGCGGAGGGGTCGAGGCCGATCAAGGCACAAGTGAGCAGAAGAGCGATTAACCGAGCAGTTTTTTTAACGCTTCCAATAGATGACATAAAAAACCCTCAACAATGGCGCTTTCACGCCGTTCGATTGTCCTTCGACTATCCCTTTTTCGCCTCCGGCGTCCCGGGGGCCGCTTCCAGCGCCACGACATTCCCCTTAGGAGCCACCTTCCGGAAACGAATCACGGCACTTTCCCAGTCGTTGAGCAGTTCCCGGGCCTGGACCGAGCCAGTCAGCTCCGCGTGCCGGGTCACCATCCCCTTGAGCAGATTCCGGTCCTCCGGGTCCACCACCAGCGTCGCCTCCACGAGGGAGGGATTCAGGCGCTGGTCGAATTTTCCGTCCTCATCCAGCACGAAGGCCTGGCCGCCGGTCATCCCGGCGCCGAAGTTCCGTCCGGTCGGACCCAGCACCACGATCAGCCCGCTGGTCATGTACTCGCAGCCATGGTCGCCGACCGCTTCCACGACCGCCCGGGCGCCGGAGTTGCGAACGCCGAACCGCTCCCCGGCCCGGCCGGCGGCGTACAGCCGGCCGCCGGTGGCGCCGTACAAGCAGGTGTTGCCGATCAGGGCCAGAGTCCCCGGTTTGGCGCGGCTCTTGGGATGCGGCTTGACCACAATCTGGCCGCCGTGCATTCCCTTGCCGACATAGTCGTTGGCGTCGCCGGCCAAAACCAGCCGCACGCCGTGAATCAGGAAGGCGCCGAACGACTGGCCGGCCGAACCGGTCAGCTCTACGGTCACCCCCGCGCCGGCCGGCAGCCCGGCATCCCCGTGCCGCAGGGCGATCTCATGGGAGAGCCGGGTGCCGATTGACCGCTGGTCGTTCTTGACCGGATGGCGCAGCGTCACCTCGGCCCGCCCCTCAATCGCCGGACCCGCTTCCAAGACGATCCGCTCATCCAGCGGATGGTCGCCGACCCGGTCGTTTCGCTCGGTGAGGCAGCGCCTGGGCAGCTTGCCCGACGGGTCGGGATCGGCCAGGATCGCTTCCCAGTCGATCGTCCGCCACTTGGGATGGTTCCGGGCCTTCTCCTTCACCTTCAGCAGATGGACCCGGCCGACCAGCTCCTCCAGCGAGCGGTAGCCCAGCTCCGCCAGGACCCGCCGCACCTCCTCGGCGATCAGGTCGAAGAAGCGGACCACCACCTCCGGCGTCTCCTTGAATTTCAAGCGCAGCTTCGGGTCCTGGGTCGCGACCCCAACCGGGCAGGTGTTGAGATGGCACTGGCGCACCATGCAGCAACCGGCGGCCACCAGGGCCGCGGTGCCGAAGTTGTACTCCTCCGCCCCCAACAGGGCCGCCACGACGATGTCCCGCCCAGTCTTGAGCCCCCCGTCGGTTCGGAGGGTGATCCGGCTGCGCAGGTTGTTCATCACCAATACCTGCTGGGTCTCGGCCACCCCCAGTTCCCAGGCGGAGCCGGCATGCTTGATCGAGGAAATCGGGCTGGCCCCGGTGCCGCCGTCGTGGCCGGCGATGTGGACCACATCGGCGTACCCCTTGGCAACCCCGGCGGCGATCGTGCCGACCCCGGCGCAGGCGACCAGCTTGACGCAGACCTCCGCTTGCTTGTTGCAGGCCTTCAAGTCGTAGATCAGCTGCGCCAGGTCCTCGATCGAGTAGATGTCGTGATGGGGCGGCGGGGAGATCAGCGTCACCCCCGGCACCGAATGCCTGACCCGGGCGATGTCCTCGGAAACCTTGTGCCCCGGCAGCTGCCCCCCCTCCCCCGGCTTGGAACCCTGAGCCACCTTGATCTCCAACTCCCGGGCCGAGGAGAGGTATTCGGGGGTCACCCCGAACCGGCCGGAGGCCACCTGCTTGATCGCGCTGCAGGCGGAGTCGCCGTTGGGGTACGGCTTGAGCCGCGCCGGGTCCTCCCCGCCCTCGCCGGAATTGGACTTGCCGCCGATCCGGTTCATCGCGATCGCGAGACACTCGTGGGTCTCCTTCGAGAGGGCCCCGTAGGACATGCCGGCGGTGCAGAACCGCTGCTGGATCACCCGGACCGGCTCCACCTCCGAGAGGGGGATCGGCTTCCGGTCGGAAGCAAACTCCAGCAGGTCCCGAAGACAGATCGGCTCCCGGTCGTTGACCAGGTTCATGTATTTCTCATAGTCGGTCCAGTCGTCGGAATGGACCGCCTTGTGCATCGCGGCGATCACCTGCGGGCTGAAGGCGTGGCGCTCGGTCTCCCGGCGGAAACGGTAGAAGCCGCCCAGGTCCAGCTCCGGTTGGGCTTCCTTGCCGTAGGCGGAGGCGTGGAGCGCGAGCACCTCGGCCCCGAGCAGGTCGAAACCGACCCCGCCGATCTGGGAAGCGGTCCCGGCGAAGCAAGGGTCAATCACCTCCGCCCCCAGCCCGATCGCCTGGAAGATCTGCGCCCCCCGGTAGCTGGAGACGCAGGAGATCCCCATCTTGGACATGATCTTCAGGATCCCGTCCTCGATCGCCTTCTTCACCTGGGCGCAGGCCTCGTCGGAGGAAACCCCCCGGATGATCCCATTGGCGCAGGCGGCCGCCGTCGTCTCCAACAAACCGTACGGATGGATCGCCGCCGCCCCGTAGCCGATCAGGATCGCGTGGCCGTGGGTGTCCCAAACCGAGGCGGTCTCGCAGACCAGGGAACCCCGCATCCGCTTTCCCTGCCGGATCAGGCGGTGATGGACCGCCCCGACCGCCATCAACATCGGGACCGCCGCTTGGCGGGCGTCCACCCCCCGGTCGGAGAGGATCAGGATCGAGGCGCCTCCGTCCACCGCCGCCGAGGCGGCCCGGCAGATCCGATCGAGCGCCGACTTCAGCCCCTTGGGCCCATCGGCCGCCGGGAAGAGGACCGGGATCCGGGCCGACCGGAAGGCCGGCTCGGTCTGGTTCTCCAGCCAAGCCAGCTCCGGACCGGTCAGGATCGGCGAGCCGAACTTGATCCAGCGGGCATGCTCCGGCGTCTCCTCCAGCATCGAACCCCGCTCCCCGAGCGCCGTGTTGAGGGACATCACAAGCTTCTCCCGCAGGGGGTCGATCGCCGGGTTGGTGACCTGGGCGAAGAGCTGCTTGAAGTAGGTAGCCAGTGGTTTGGGCCGGTCGGAGAGGATCGAAAAGGGGGCGTCGTCCCCCATGGACCCGACCGGCTCCTTGCCGGTTTCGGCCATCGCCTTGACGATGAAGTGGAGGTCCTCCTGGGTGAAACAGAAGGTTTTCATCCTCCGGTTCAGCTCCTCGGGGGAGCCGCCGGCCGTTTCAATCATCGGCTTGCCGTCGTTAAGCTTAAGCTCATCGGCCCGGATCAGGTTATCGGCCAGCCATCGCCCGTACGGCCGGGCGGTCGCCAGCTCCATCTTGATCTGGTGATCCCGCAGCAGCTTCTTCCGGACGGTGTCCACCGCAATCATCTCGCCGGGGGCCAGCCGCCCCGACTCGATCACCTCCCCCTCGTCCAGGTCCACGATGCCGACCTCGGAGCCCAGCACCACCAGCCCATCCCGCGTCACCTTGTAGCGGGCGGGCCGCAGGCCGTTGCGGTCCAGCGTCGCCCCGACCACGACCCCATCGGTGAAGGCCACTGCCGCCGGCCCGTCCCACGGCTCAGAGAGACAGGCCTGGTACTCAAAGAACTCCCGCTCTGCCGGGTCCATCCCCGGCATGTTCTGCCACGCCTCCGGAATCAGCAGGGCCATCCCGTGCAGGATCGAAAAACCGGAATGGATCAAGAGCTCCAGCGCGTTGTCCAGCATCCCGGAGTCGGACCCCTCCGGCTGAATGATCGGGAAGAGCTCCTTGATCCGGTCCCCCCAAATCGGGGAGCGCAGCTCCGGCTCCCGGGCCCGCATCCAGTTCCGGTTTCCCAGCAGAGTGTTGATCTCCCCGTTGTGCCCCAGATGGCGGAACGGCTGGGCCCGCACCCAGTCGGGGAAGGTGTTGGTCGAGTAGCGCTGATGGAACAGGGCGATCGCCGTCTCGAAGACCGGATCGGCCAGGTCCTCGTAGAAGCCGGTCAGCTGGGGCGCTACCAGCAACCCCTTGTAAACGATCGTGCGGCAGGAAAAGGAGGGGATGTAGGCGCCGGTCAGCCGGGCCTGGTCGAAAGCCCGCTCAATCTGCCGGCGGACATAATAGAGGAGGCGGTCAAACACCTCGGGGGCGTCGTCGGCCCCGCCGGAAGACGGCCCCACCAGCAGCTGCTGGATCACCGGCATCGTGGAGAGGGCCTCCTCCCCCAACGCCGAAGGGTTGACCGGCACCTCCCGCCAGCCATAGCGGGTGAGTTTCCGCTCCTTGATGATCCGGTCCACGATCCCCTTGGCGGCCGAGCGGTCGCCGGGATCCTGCGGGAAGAAGAAGACGCCCACTCCGAGCGTCTTCACCTTCTCCTCGGCGACGCCCAGTTTCCTCAGCTCCCGGGCAAACAACTTGCGGGGGATCTGGGTCTGAATACCCGCCCCGTCCCCCGTCTTGGCGTCGGCCGAGACCGCTCCCCGATGGGTGACGCAGCAGACCCCCTGGATCGCCATCCGGAGAACCCGGTGACTCGGCTTTCCGGAGACCTCGGCAATGAAGCCGACGCCGCAGGCATCCTTCTCATGCTCCGGCCGCCAGAGGGTTTTCTTAAGTGTTGGTCGATTCATCCTATAGACAGAAAGAGCAAGGGGCCCCTTTGAGGCGCCTTGCCGCTAGTAAGTGCTACGAACTGCTCAAGTTGAGTCAAGTGTACCATCTCCTCTCCCGCCCGGTCAACCCCGGAAGCCAAGACCATTCCGTTATACAAAGGAAGCGATCCACTGCTCCTCTTCCTCCCAGAAGGCCGTCAGCTCCAGCGCCAAATCGTTCTGGAACCGTCCGGCGGGCGTCTGTTCCAACCCGGCTTGGACGGACGCGGCGGATGAGGGAGATCTGAGAATTGATTCCAAGCCGGCGGCCCGGGTCGGGTCGTCGGCCGGCTGGCCAACGCGCAAGGCGAAAACCATCTGGGGAACAGCCAGCGCCGCCCACAGAACCAAGAAAAACTCTCGAAACTTATTTCTTGAGCGCCTCATCGGGTATCGGTTGGAGCGAATTCAAGATACCCCGGGAGATGAAAAATATCAACTATATATCTTAATTATTGATTTCTATTAACTTTGACGGGGGCGGGGGTCAGGCCGGCAATCGGCGCCTCCAAAGGAGCCGGGGCCGGCTGAGCCGTGGGAGAATCGGCGAGGGTCCGGTCGGTGAGGACGACGGTGACCGGCCCAATGCGGGAGCTGATCTTGGCCAGGAGGGGAATCCGCTGCCGGTCGGCCGAATACCAGACCCGGGCCTTGGCGCCGTGGAAGAAGGGGACCGGATAAGCCAGTTCGATCTCCCCTTCAACCGCCGGCCACTCGCCGAGCCGGCCGATCCGGATCAGATGGGCCTGGACCACCTTCCCTTTCAGGTCCCAGTTCTTCCCGTTGGCGGCAATTTGGAGGGGAATCTCCTTCCCCAGCTGGAACGGCAGGGTGCGGGCGTAGTACAGCATGCTGACCCCGTCCTGGATCCCCGGGGTGATGGCCACCGTCTCCGCCTGGTCGCCCGGCAACTCATGGCGGGCTTGGCTTTTGTCGTAATCGAAGAGGATCGTGCTCTCGTGCCTCATCCAACGCCGCTTGAGGTAGCTTTCGAAACGGTACGGCTTGACCGTCACCGGGTCCACGACACTCGACATCTCGACCCGGATCGGATAGACCGGATCCAGCGTCCATTTCGTATCGCCGGTCAGGG
>PCVW01000019.1 GCA_002787095.1 Candidatus Omnitrophica bacterium CG11_big_fil_rev_8_21_14_0_20_64_10
CCCGGACCACCGGTCCCTCCTGGGTCTTCTGAAGCAGCTCCCCGGTGGAAACCTCCGGCTCCCCGCCGCCGCGGGTCAGCAGCTCCACCGAGCCGTCGCCGGCCGCCTGGTCCAGTTCCTCCAGGGAGCGGCTCAGGGAGACGCCGTACAACCGGTGCAGCGCCTGCTGCACCTCCTCCTCGGTCGCCAGAAAAGGGGTGAGGACCAGCCCGGTCGCCTGCGCGATCTGATCCAGCGCCAGCACATTCATCGGGTCGGACATCGCGATACTCAACCGCTCCCCGATCCGGGAAACCGGCACCACCTGGTGGGCGACCGCCTGCTTGACCGGAACCATCCGGGCCAGGTCCGGGTCCACCGCCATCTTGGAGAGTCGGATCACCGGGATGCGCAGGGTCCGGCTCAAAACCGCGGTCAGGGTTTCCGGCTCCACCCACCCTTTCTGAATCAGGATGCGGCTCAGCGCCCCCCCCTCGGTCCGTTGAATCTTCAACGCCTCCTCCAACTGATCGGCCTGGAGGAACCCCCCTTCGATCAGCGCCTGCCGGACCCGCTCGGCCACCCCGTGGGAAGAAGTGGACCCGGCCGACCGGGAAACCGCCCGCTCAGTTGGACGGGGCATCGGCCCCCTCGGCGGGTTTCCGGTAATGCTGCTGGATCATCTCGTTGACATCGCTGATCGTCGACATGAAGACCTGGACCGAACAATGGCTGAGCGTCTCCAGGTCCTCGACCGCATGGACATTGAGAGGGTCGGCCATCGCGACCGACAAGGTGTCGGCCAGGCGATCGACCGGAATCAAACAGTACTGGCGGGCCACATTCGCCGGGACCAATCGGACCGCGGCCGGATCGACGGTGTACTGCTTCAGCGGCAGATAAGGGAACCCGTACTGCTCGGTGACCGCCTGAACCACCTGCTCCTCGGTCACAAACCCCAGCTCCACCAGAATCTGCCCGAGCAGCCCCCCCTGGCGGTTCTGAATCGCGAGCCCCTGTTCAAGCTGATCGGGCTGCAGCCATCCCCGATCCAGGAGAATCTCTCCCAGCTGCTTCCGGAAGGCCCGTCGAGGTTCGTCCATCGCCCCCTCCGACCGCGTTAAGCGGTCACCCGCTCCGTCGGTTGGCATCCGAGCCCCTGACGCGCCCTCTCAAAGAGGGCCGAGCCGCTCTCGCCGTCCAGCGGATTCTCGCTGACCCCGACCATCAGGCGGATCGGATGATCCGACGCGGCGCCGGACCCGAGACACCGGACCTGGACCTGCTCCTGGATCTTCCGGGCCAGTTCGGTCGCCTCCCGCTTGCTCCGCTCCGGAAAGATCACCCCGAAGAGATGGTGGCCGATCCGGCCCAACCGATCCACCTCCCCGATCTGGATCTGGATCGCCGAGGCCGTCTGCTTCAGGATCTTCTCGGCCGCGATCAGGCCGACCCGCTGCTGGTGCTCGGAAAAATCGGCCAGCTCGAAAAGGGCCAGCGCGCAGGGCCGATGGAAACGGACCGCCCGCTGGATCTCCTCCTCGAGTCGGTTCTGGATATAGGAGAGGTTGTAGACGCCGGTCAGATCGTCCAAGATTTCCAGCGCCTTGGCCTGTTGGCTCAGCATCTCCTTCTCCATCGCGATGCTCAACTGCCGCCCGAAGATCTTGAGGAACTCCCGGGAGTCCTCCGGGAAAAGAATCGGCTCCCGTTTCCGGCTGCCGCACAGGAGCAGCCCGATCCGGCGGCCCCGGACCGACAAGGGCTGGCAGATCATCGAGGTGACCCCGAACCGGGCCCTCAGGATCTGGGTCTCCGGATCGCTCAAGGCCCCCGGTCCTTCCGAAACCCGAGGCAGGTTTTCCTGGAACGCCTCCTCGAGCCAGCGGCAGCGCACCCCCCGGGAAACCGCCTGAGAACCGGCGTCGTCGGCCGGCCCATGAACCCGCCGGATCTCGAACTGGCCCCGATCGGCTGCCGGCTCCAGCAGGATGCTGAGATCGAACTCCTCCATCTGGGTCAACCGCTCCAGCAGGAAAGCGGTGACCTCCGCCAGAGGGGCCGACTGGGAGATCATGCTGCTGATCTGGAAGATGTCCGAGAAGATCAGAGTCTTTCGGTTGATGCTGAGATTCAGCTGGTGGGTCTGCTCGCCGTAGTCCCGAAGCTGCGTCAGATGAGACCGAACCTGCTCGGTGATCTGACTCAGAGAGGCCCCCAGGTCGGCGATCTCATCGTCCCCCCGGACCTGGATGTCCCGCTCCACCTCCCCGCCGGCGATCGCCCGCGCGTCGGAAACCATCCGGGCCACCGGCAGGATCACATTGCGCAGGATCAGGAAACCGAGGGTCGCCAGGACGATGGTCAGCAGGATGATCGCCGCGAACTGGCCGTCCGGCTCCACCCGGGGGAACCCGGAGCGGACCAGGGCGTACCAAATCACGAGCATCGGACAAACCGACATAAAGACAAACGAAAGAATCAGTTTTTCCTTGAGTCCCCTCGGAAGAAGCGCCAAGGACCGACCCTTGCCTGTTTTTTTCATCCGGATTCCTCCTCGACTCAAGTATGGCCGGTCGACGGGAGACGATTCAATGGGTGGACGACTTGACACATTTGTGCAAAGGAGCAGGTGCGTTGCCCCCGGCCGAGAGGGCATGGTAGAGTGGCCTGCAGAGGGGGACGAAATGTACCTGCCGTTTTACGGGCTCAGGGAGAAACCGTTCCATGTGACCGCCGACCCCGCCTTTTTCTATCCCTCGGCAGCCCATCGGGAGGCCCTGAGCCACCTGCGGTACGGCATCCAGGAACGGTTGGGGTTCCTGGCCATCACCGGGGAGGTGGGCACCGGCAAGACCACCCTGGCCAAGGCCCTCCTCCGGGAGGCGGGTGAGACGGCCCGAACCGCCCTGATCCTGCACCCCACCCTGAGCCCGGCCCAGTTGCTGCGGGGGGTCCTGGAGGATTTCGGGGAGCCGGCGCCGGCGGCCGCCTCGCGGGGTCGGCTGCTGTCGGGGATCGAACGGTTCCTGCTGGAGCAGGCGGAACAAAAGCGGGCCTGCCTGCTGGTGCTCGACGAAGCGCAGGCGCTCAGCCCCCAGGCCCTCGAGCAGCTCCGGCTCCTGTCGAACATCGAGACCCCCCGGGAGAAATTGATCCAGATCGTCCTGCTCGGACAGCCGGAATTGGAGAAGCGGCTGACGACCGATCCACGCTTAAGGGCCCTCAACCAGAGGATTGCGGTCCGCTTCCGGATGGTCCCGCTGCCCGCAGAGGAGGTGGCCCCCTACATCCGGCACCGGCTCAAGGTGGCCGGGCGGGAAACAGCCGGCCCGGACCTCTTCACCGGCGAGGCGATCGCCTGGATCGCCCGCCACTCCGGGGGAACCCCCCGGCGAATCAACCTGCTCTGTGATCAGGCCCTCTTGGCCGGATTCGTCCGGGAGGCGGACCGGATCGATGTCCCCCTGATGGAGGAAGCGCTCGGCATGGTGGCGCCCGAGGAGGCGCCGGTCACCGTCTAACAATCGAAGGGAGGCAACCAATGAGCATCATTTCAGACGCGCTGCAAAAAGCCCAGGGGAGCGGCTCAGAGCTCCCCCCATCCGGAAAACGAAGCGGAACCGGGCCCCTGTTGCCGGCCGGTCTGATGGTCCTGGCCGCCATCGGTCTGGCCGCCTGGGCCTGGTTGGCTGGCGACGATTCCCCGACTCGAGCTGCCTCCGCGGCCGGCGCCGGCACTCCGGAATCACCCCGACTCTTCTCTCTGCGTTCCGCCGAGAGCGCCTGGCGGCTGAGCGGCGTGATCGAAAGCAGG
Source organism: Candidatus Omnitrophica bacterium CG11_big_fil_rev_8_21_14_0_20_64_10 (assembly GCA_002787095.1). GTDB lineage: Bacteria > Omnitrophota > Gorgyraeia > 1-14-0-20-64-10 > 1-14-0-20-64-10 > 1-14-0-20-64-10. The sequence goes on from PCVW01000019.1 coordinate 3,797, forward strand.
AAGGGCAGATCCCTGGCCCTGATCAATGGGAAATGGATCGAGGAGGGACAAACCACCGCCGACGGCGCCCGGGTCGTCCGGGTGGAGAAGCGTCAGGTGGCGCTGGAGCGGGACGGAGCGCTCGAGACGGTCACCCTGCGCTGAAACCGCTCCCCGAAATCCCGGCGTCCTGGAAGCGGTAGCTCAGGCGCGCAGTGCAAACCTCACCGCTCTTCACCGACCTGCTTTTGGTCATGGTGATCGCCGCGGTCGTGGCGTTCGCCTTCGAGCGGGCCCGCCTGCCGGCGATCCTCGGCTTCCTTTTGGCGGGCGTCGCCCTGGGCCCCCACGGCCTGAGGCTCCTGGCCGACCCCAAACAAATCCACATCCTCGCGGAGCTGGGCATCATCCTGCTGATGTTTACGATCGGCCTGGAGTTCTCCTTTGACCGGCTGAAGGGACTGCTTCGGGTCTCGGTCGTGGCCGGCGCGCTGCAGCTGCTGCTCTCCGGCGTCATTGGGATCGCCTTCGCCGGCTGGAAAGGATGGACCCCCTACCAGGGGTTCATCCTCGGCGCGGTGATCGCGTTGAGCTCGACGGCGATCGTCCTCAACCATCTGATCAGCCGGGGGGAGTTGGACACCCAGCACGGCCGGATCGCGGTGGCGATCCTGATCTTCCAGGATTTGGCGGTTGTACCGCTTCTGATCTTCGTTTCCGGCATGGGCGCCGGACCGGGATCGATACTGGCGGCCGCCGGCGGATCGGCCCTCAAGGCGGCGGCGCTGCTGGGCGGGGTCCTGGCAGGAGCCCGCTGGGGGGTGCCGTTCCTGTTCCGACAGATCGCCCATGTCCGCAACCGGGAAACCTTCCTGCTGGTCGCGGTGGTCGTCTGCTTCGGAACCGCCTGGATCAGCGGGCAGCTGGGGCTGTCACTGGCGATCGGCGCCTTCTTCGCGGGGCTGATGTTCGCCAACGACGACGCCGGCCAGCGGATCATGCGGGAGATCATGCCGCTGCGGTATGTCTTCGTCAGCCTCTTCTTCGTCTCGATCGGCTTGCTGTTCGACGCTCAATTCGCCTGGGCGCACGCCGGCATGATCCTGCGGGTGATGGGACTCGTGCTGGCGGTCAACTTCCTGCTGATGACGGTCCTGATCATGGCGCTCGGCTATCCGCCCCGGATCGCCCTGGCAGCGGGCATCATGCTGTCGCAGATCGGGGAGTTTTCCTTCCTGCTCCTGGAAACGGGCCGGCGGGCCGGCAGCATCGGGCCGGACCTCTACCATGTCCTCTTCTCAGCCGCCTTCCTCACGATGCTGCTGACCCCCCTGCTGTTGGCGCTGGTGCCGGCGGCACTCCGGCTTTCCGCCCAGGCCAAGTCGTTCGGGATGCCGCCGATGCCCCTCCGGCGACGGGACCAAAAACCGGCCGAGGAAGCCCCCCACATCATTCTCTGCGGGTTCGGCCGGTGCGGCCAGGACCTGGCCGACACCCTCCGTCGGGAAGCGGTCCCCTTCACGCTGGTCGAAATGAAC
>PCVW01000046.1 GCA_002787095.1 Candidatus Omnitrophica bacterium CG11_big_fil_rev_8_21_14_0_20_64_10
TTCTTCACCACCAAGGCCACCGCTCAGAAAGGAACCGGCCTGGGGCTCTACATCATCCAGCGGATCATCGAGCAGCACGGCGGGACGATCAAAGCCGACTCTGAATACGGCGTGGGCACCACCTTCACGATCAAGCTGCCGGCTTCAGCCCCCAAGGTGGAGGTAGCGGCGGAAGCGAGCCCGGAGAGCGGCGAATCATGATGGATCACGGTAATCCCTCTTGCATTTCCGAAATCTGTTGCTATAATTGGGGTTTCGCTTAATCCCGAGAAGCCGATGATTCCGAAAACCACACAACAAAAGCCGGCCGATGTCCGGCGATCTTGGCACCTGATCGATGCCGAGGGACAGATTCTGGGCCGCCTCGCGACCCGGATCGCCTCCCATTTGAGCGGCAAGACCAAGCCGACCTACACCCCCCATGTGGACGGGGGGGACAGCGTGATCGTCGTCAACGCCGAGAAGATCAAGGTGACCGGGACCAAGCTGAAAACCAAGATCTATCAGCGGTACTCCGGCTATCCGAGCGGCCTCAAGAAAGAACCGCTCGAGCACCTGTTGGCCCGGCGGCCGACCGAGGTGCTGCGGCATGCCGTCGCTGGAATGCTGCCGAAGAACCGGCTCGGCAATCAAATGGCCCGGCGGCTGAGGATCTACGCCGGTCCCCAACATCCTCACACCGGCCAGTTGGCCGGAACCCAGACGAAGGCGGCCTGATGCCCGTTCCCCAAAGCACCGGAAGAAGGAAAGAGGCGGTCGCCCGGGTCCGAATTCGGCCCGGGAAGGGGATCCTCCTGATCAACGGCCGGCAGCTCAACGACTATTTTCCGAGGGTTTCCCTCCAAATCGGGGTCCGGGAGCCGCTGACGGTCACCCAGACGGCCGAGAAGTACGACTGCATCGCCCGGGTGGGGGGCGGCGGTCTCGCCGGCCAGGCCGGCGCGGTCCGGCACGCCCTGGCGCGGGCCCTCGTCAAGGAGAATGAGACTTACAAGGCGGCCCTGCGGTCCGCCGGATTTCTGACCCGGGATCCCCGGGCCAAGGAACGGAAGAAGTATGGCCAGAAGGGGGCTCGGAAGCGGTTTCAGTGGACTAAGCGTTAAAATTTCACTCGACCTACCCAAGCTCCGTTCGGTTTAGGGAACTTCGGTAGGTCGTTTTCTTTTTGGAGCGGACCGTCATGCAGCTGAATGTCGGAATCGTCGGGGTCACCGGCTACACCGGACAGGAACTGCTCCGGAGGCTCCGGAGTCATCCGGAGGTCCGGTTGTCGTATCTCGCCGCCCGGCGCCTGGCCCGGCCGGAGCCGGTGGGCCGGCTGCTGCCCGCTTTCGCCAAACAGGCGTTGCCGAAGATCGAACGGTTCGACCCGGCGGCGGCCGCCCGGCAGTGCGACCTCCTCTTTCTGGCCCTTCCGCACGGCCTCTCAATGGAGATCGTCCCGGCCCTGCGAAAGCGGCAGCCGGAGATCCACCTGATCGACCTGGGAGGGGACTTCCGGCTCCGGTCGGCGGCCGGGTTCCGAAAGGCGTACGGCCTGACCCATCGGGCCGCCCCCTTGTTGGGGAAGGCGGTGTACGGCCTGCCGGAATGGTTCCGGGAAGTGATCCAGGGGGCGGAGCTGCTGGCCAATCCCGGCTGCTATCCGACGGCGACTGCCCTGGCCCTGGCCCCGCTTGCGCGAGCCGAAAAGATCGGCGGACCGGTGGTCGTGGACGCCAAATCGGGGGTCAGCGGCGCCGGACGAAGCGTCAAGCCGGAGCTTTCCTTCTGCGAGGTAAACGAGGGGATGCGTCCCTACAAGGTGGACCGGCACCAACATCAGCCGGAGATGGAGCAGACCCTGGGACGGATCGGGAGGCAATCCCCCCGGATCCTGTTTGCCCCCCATCTGATCCCGGTCAACCGGGGTCTGATCGCCTCCTGCTATGTCCCGCTGAAAGGGAAGTTGACCCAGTCGGGACTTCGGGCGCTGTTCGAGGCGGCCTACGACAAGGAGCCGTTCGTCCGGCTGCTGCCGGAGGGAAGCTGGCCCGATACCGCGGCGGTCAACCAGACCAACTTCTGCGACATCGGGCTGGCGATCGCCCAGACCGGGAAACAGGCGATCGTCATCTCGGCGATCGACAACCTGGGCAAGGGGGCGGCCGGCCAGGCGGTTCAGAACATGAACCTGATGTTCGGCTTCCCGGAAACGATGGCCCTCACATGAAGCGACCTTCGATCCGATCGGTTTCAGGCGGCGTCACCGCTCCCCGGGGATTTCGGGCGGCGGGCCTCCACGCCGGCATCAAGAAGAAGCGGAAACCGGACATGGCGCTGATCGTTTCCGACACCCCCTGCGCGGCGGCCGGCGCGCTGACGACCAATCAGGTGGTCGCGGCCCCGGTCACCATCAGCCGGACCACCCTCCAAAAGGGGCGGGCCTGGGGGATCCTCGGCAACAGCGGATCGGCCAACTGCTGCACCGGCCCGGCCGGTCACCGGGCCGCCCTCGCGGTCCGACAGGCGGCTGCCCGACAGCTCGGCATCCCCGCCGGCCAGCTGCTGATCGCCTCCACCGGAGCAATCGGGAAACCGCTGCCGGTCCCCCGGATGAAGCGGGCGATCCCGACCCTGATCCGGCGGCTCTCCCGAACCGGTTCGGCGGCGGCCGCCCGGGGGATCCTGACCACCGACCTGATCACGAAGTCGGCGGCGGTCCGGTTTAAAACCGGCGGACGGACGATCACCATCGGCGGGATCGCCAAGGGCTCCGGGATGATTGACCCGGCGATGGCGACAATGCTCTGCTTCATCACGACCGACGCGCCGGTCGGGGCGACCGATCTCAAACGGGCGGTCCGGGAGCAGGTCCAAAAAACCTTCAATCAGATCACGGTGGATGGACAAATGTCCACGAACGACACGGTCTTTCTGCTGGCCAATGGAGCGGCCGGCGGTCCCCAGCTTGCGCCCGGCCGGCCCGGCTGGCAGCCGTTCTGCGAGGGGCTGCGACAGGCCATGGAGCGGTTGGCCCGGCTGATCGCGGAGGACGGGGAAGGGGCGACCGCGCTGGTCACGATTGAGGTGGCCGGGACATCGAGCAACCGAGCGGCCCAGCAGATCGCCAAGCAGGTGGCCAATGCCCCGCTGGTCAAGACGATGGTGGCCGGGCGGGACCCCAACTGGGGCCGGGTTGCGGCGACCGTCGGCGCCAGCCCGGTCCGGTTCAACCCGAGGCGGCTGGAAATCCGGCTCGGCGGGATCCCGGTCTATCGCAACGGCGGGCCGGTCCGGGTCTCCAAGGGAACACTCAAGCGGCGGTTCAGCGGCAAGACCCCTTCGATCCAGATCCGGGTGGGCTCCGGCTCCGGCCGGGGCCGGGCGCTGACCTGCGACCTGACGCACGGGTACATCCGAATCAATGCGAAGTACAATTAAGCGGCTCGCCGGCGCGATCGGCAAGGCCTCGGTCCTCCTGGAGGCGATGCCTTACCTCCAGGCCTTCCGGGGAAAGGTGTTCGTGATCAAGACCGGCGGCAACGCCCTTTCCGAAGAGGCGGCCCGAACCCAGCTGCTCCAGGATCTGGTTTTCCTGCAGTTGGCCGGCATCCGGCCGGTCTTGGTGCACGGCGGTGGCCCGGAAATCTCCCGGGCGATCAAGGCGGCCGGCGGAAAGGCCAAATTCGTTCAGGGGCTGCGGGTCACGGACCGGAAGACCCTCGGGATCGTCGCCCGGACCCTCCGGGGCCGGAACCGGTCGCTCGTGAAGGAACTCAGAGCTTTCGGAGGCCGGACCGCTTCGATCGACTGCGGCCGGACGGGAATCCTGGAGACGACCCGCCGGCGGGTCGGCGGCGCCGACATCGGCTGGGTCGGCAAGATCCAGGCGGTCCGGCCGGCGGCGATCGAACGGCTGCTGCGTGAGGAGGTGATCCCGGTCGTCGTCCCGATGGGCCGGGACCGGCAGGGCCGGCTCTACAATGTGAACGCCGACCAGGCCGGGGCGGCGCTGGCGGCGGGCCTGAAGGCGGAGAAATTCGTCCTGGTCACCGATGTGCTGGGGGTCCTGAAGGACCAGAAGAACAAGCGGGGGCTGATCGGGCACCTGCGGCGGTCGGAAGCGAACCGGCTGATCACCCGGGGGGTGATCCAGGGGGGGATGATCCCGAAAGCCCGGGCCTGCATCGAGGCGCTGGATCGCGGGGTCCACAAGACCCACATGATCGACATCCGAATCCCCCACGGGCTGCTGCTGGAAATCTTCACTTTCGAGGGGATCGGGACGGAGATCGTCCATGACGAAAACTGAGCGGGTCAAAAAGGCAACCGACCGGTACCTGATTCCGGTCTATACCCGGAACGGGATCGTCGCGGCCCGGGGGAAGGGAAGCCGCCTCTGGGACGCCGAGGGGCGGCGGTACCTGGACCTTTTTCCCGGCTGGGGGGTGGGCGCGCTGGGGCACACCCATCCCCGGGTGGCTCGGGCGGTGGCCCGGCAAATCCGCTCCCTCCTGCATGTCCCGAACAACTTCATGCATGCCGGCCAGGCGGAGTTGGCCCGACAGCTGGTTCGGCGGAGCTTCCCCGGCAAGGTCTTCTTCACCAACAGCGGGGCGGAAGCGGTCGAAGGGGCGGTCAAGCTGGCCCGACGGTTCGGCTGGACCGCCGCCCCGGGGCGGCGGCGGTTCGAGATCATCACAATGCAGGGAGCTTTCCACGGACGGACCTACGCCGCGTTGGCGGCGACCGGGCAGGCCAAGTACAGCCGGCCGTTCAAGCCGCTGCCGGGGGGCTTCAAGCAGGTGCCGTTCAACGACCTAAAAGCGGTCCAAAAGGCGGTCACCCGGAAAACGATCGCAGTCCTTCTGGAACCGGTGCAGGGGGAAGGGGGGATCCATGTCGCCTCGACCGCCTATC
>PCVW01000029.1:0-21749 GCA_002787095.1 Candidatus Omnitrophica bacterium CG11_big_fil_rev_8_21_14_0_20_64_10
TCTGCCCCTCGAACTGGGGGTTCGGGATCCGGATCGAGATCACCGCGGTTAACCCCTCCCGCACATCGTCGCCGGTCAGGGAGGCGTCCTTCTCCTTGATCATGTTCTTGGCCCGGGCGTGGCTGTTGAGGACCCGGGTCAGCGCCGACTTGAAACCGCTCAGGTGGGTTCCTCCCTCAACGGTGTTGATGTTGTTGGCGAAGGAGAAGAGGGTCTCCGAGAAGCCGTCGTTGTACTGCAGCGCCACCTCGACCGCGATCCCTTCCTTTTCGCGGGAGAAGGCGACGACCTTCTTGTGGATCACGCCTTTGCCGCGGTTCAGATACTCGACGAACGACTCCACGCCGCCGTCGTACTTGAAGGTCTCGGATTTGTCCTTCCGCTCGTCGGTGAAAACCACCTGAACGCCCCGGTTCAGGAAGGCCAGTTCCCGCAGCCGGTTGGCGAGGGTGTCGTAGGTGTAATCGATCTTTTCGAAGACCTCCCGGTCCGCCTTGAAGGTGACCTGGGTGCCGGTCGAGGCCGACTTGCCGATCGTGGCCAGTTTGGTCTTGGTCTTCCCTTGCTCGTAGCGCTGATGGAAGACTTTCCCGTCGCGGCGGACCTCCACCTCCAGCCACTCCGACAGGGCGTTGACCACCGAGACGCCGACCCCGTGCAGACCGCCGGAGACCTTGTAGGTCCGGTGGTCAAATTTTCCGCCGGCATGCAGGGTCGTCATGACCACCTCGACCGCCGGTTTCTTCTGCCCCTTGTGGATGTCCACCGGGATTCCCCGGCCGTTGTCCTGGACGGTGACCGAGTTGTCCGGATGGACCGTCACGGAGATCTTGTCGGCATGGCCGGCCATCGCCTCGTCGATCGAGTTGTCCACCACTTCATAGACCAGGTGGTGCAGACCCCGCACGCCGGTGTCGCCGATGTACATCGCCGGGCGCTTCCGGACCGCCTCCACCCCCTCCAACACCTGGATATTGGTGGCGTCGTATCCGCGCCCCTTCTCAGCGGCGGCCGGCTTGGCGGCTTTGGCCGGTTTTTTGGACTTCGCTTTAATCGGAGGCATTGGGCTCCTGATTTGTTGGTTCCCCGATTCTAAAACGGATCTCCAAAATCTGTTCCTGCCCGAATTTCTTTTGAAGCCCCTTCAGCAGTTGGTTTTTCTTCATCCCCAGGGTATACATCCAGCCAGAGTTCTCCACATCCACCAGGAGCCGTTTCTGCCGAAGGGTCTTGGGCCAACTGTGCTTTATACCATCCGGTCCGACCAGTTCCAACCAAACCAATTCCATCTCTTCCTTGCCGGGGCGCTCTTTCTTGCCGATGCCCCGCATCACCCCCCTGATCACATCCTTCATTGGGGTGATCGGCCGGCTCCTGCCCATCAGGATCAGGCGTTCAACTGCATCGGGAGAACGATGTAGAGGTATTGATCCTTCGTGCGGATCACGCCCGGCCGGTCCGGACCCGGCAGCTCGATCGCGACATCCCCATCGGGAAGAGCCTTCAGCACATCGATCAAGTAGTCCGGGTTGAACCCGACAGAGAATTCCTCGCCGGAGTATTTGGCCTTCAGCTCCTCGTGCGCGTCCCCCACCTCAGGTGTCTGTTTGGAGACCACCAGGTTGTTGGCCTTCAAATCGAAACGGATCGACGGGGACTCCTGTGTCGCCCAGAGGGAGATCCGCCGGGCGGCCGACAATAGGGTGTCTTTGCTGATGGTCAGTTTTTGTGGGGACTCGTCCGGGATCACCCGCTCAAAATCAGGGAATTTCCCCTCGATCAGCCGAGTGATCAATTGGGTGTTCCCCAAATCAAAGACCGCCTGGGACTCCTTAATGGAGATCTCCGCCGCCTGGCCTTCCTGCAAAAGCCGTCGGAGCTCCGAGACCGCCTTGAGCGGCACAATGGCCCGGTGTTCCCCTTTGGAGATGGATTTGCACTTCCGCTCGATCGAGGCCAGGCGCCGTCCGTCGGTCGCCACGAATCGGATGTCTCCCCCCTTGACGATAAAGAGGAGTCCGTTCAATACATAGCGGGATTCGTCGTGGGAGACGGCAAAAGTTGTCAGGTTCAGCATCGCTTCCAGAACCCCCTGATCCATCGAGACCGCCTCTTTATCCTTGTCGGCGTAAATTCTAGGAAATTCCTCTTTGGGAAGCCCCAAAACCTTAAAGAGTCCCTGGGGACATTCGATGGTTGTTTGGTTGTTCTTCCGGGTGGAGATCAATAGCTCCCCTTTGGGCAGCTCCTTGACCAGATCCCCGAACCGTTTGGCCGGAACAGTGGTGGCCCCTTCATCGGTCACCTCAGCCGGGACGGTACAGGAGATCCCGATCTCCAGATCGGTCCCCGCCATCCGAAGGGCCCCATCCTTTGCTTCCAAGAGAATGTGCGACAAGACCGGCAGCGTGGCCTTGTTGGGGATAACCGAGGAGATTGTTTGAATTCCCTTATGGAGTTGTTCTTGGGAGACCTTTATTTTCATAACCCACTCTCTTTTATTATTTTATATCAATCAGTAACAACAGTAATAAGGCCTGTTTGTTTTGTTGATAACCACAGCATATCATTGCGAATAAACAAGTTAAACTGTTTATTCTTCTGTTGAAACTTTGTCTGGATTGTCAACAAAAACGACATACAAAATCAATTGAACAACAGTTTCAACAGGTTATCAACACCCCCCACTCAAATCCAAAAGAAGCTTCTCAAGTGCTTTTCCGGCCGGCTCCTGCTTTTTCCGGGCCGTTTCCAGTTTTTGGCAGGCGTAAAGAACGGTGGCGTGGTCCCGCCCTCCAAACGCCTCTCCAATGGCCGGCAAAGAGGACTCGGTCAACCGCCGGGAGATCGCCATCGCGATTTGCCGCGGGACCGAGATCGCCCGGTCCCGCCGCTTCCCCTTCAAATCCTTAACCGAGACGCTGAAATGGTCGGCCACCACTTGCTGGATGCGGTCGATCGTCACCAAACGCTGCGACTCCGCCACCATATCCCTCAAAATCTCCTGCGCCATCGCCAAGGAGATCTCATTGTTGATCAGGACTGCGTAGGCGATCACCCGGTTGAGCGCCCCTTCCAACTCCCGGATATTGGAGGTCACCCGTTCGGCGATGAACCCGGTCACCGTGTCCGGCACCGACTGCCCCTGCGCGGCCGCCTTCTTCCGAAGGATCGCGATCCGGGTCTCCAGATCGGGCGGCTGAACATCGGTGACTAATCCCCACTCAAACCGGGAGACCAACCGTTCCTCCAACCCGCGGATCTCCTTCGGCGGCCGATCGCTGGAGATCACGATCTGCCTGTGGGCGTCGTACAGGGCGTTGAAGGTGTGAAAGAAGGCCTCTTGCGTGGCTTCCTTGCCGCTCAGGAAGTGAACATCGTCGATCATCAGCACATCGGCGGAACGGAAGCGGTCGCGGAACTGTCCCATTGAGCGGTTCTGGAGGGCGGTGATCATCAGGTTGGTGAACTGTTCCGACGAGATGTAGATGCTCTTGGATTTCGGGAAGCGCTGCTGGAGGTGGTGGCCGATTGCCTGCATCAGATGGGTCTTCCCCAGCCCAACCCGGCCATAGATAAAAAGCGGGTTGTACACCTTGGCCGGCGACTCGGCAACCGCCAGCGCCGCGGCATGCGAGAAACGGTTGGCCGGGCCGATCACAAACTGGTCGAAGGTGTAGCGGGGGTTCAGCGCCCGGCTGCCGACCGCCTCCCGCACATCGATTTCCGGCGCGGCCGGCGCCGGATCGGCCGCGACCAGGGTCTCCGGCTCGGCGCCGATCGGGGCGATGCGGTATTCCAGCCGGACCGGCCGTCCCGCCGAGGAGAAGAGGGCCTGCTGGATCAGCTCGGTGTAGTGACTGGCGATCCAGTCCCGGACGAATGGGTTGGGGACCTCGATGGCGAGGGTGTCGTCGGACAGATCCACCGCCCGCGTCGCGAGGAACCAGGTCTCATAGGCCTGCTCCGGCAGTTCGCGGCGGATTTTGTCCAGCGCTTGGTTCCAGAGGTCGATCGTTGCTTGGCTCATCAAGGGTGAGGCGTCTGTTTGCAGAGCGGGTCATCTTAGCATGGGCGAGTTTGTTTGACAAGACGCGCAGCCCGTTGCTACAATCGCCACACACATGAAAAAACATCTTCGGCCCAAATCGAATTTGAAGCGAAAGCACAAGCACGGTTACAGGAAACGGTCCGCCACCAAGTCCGGCCGGCGGGTCCTGAATCGTCGTCGGCAGAAGGGCCGCCGCCGGCTGTCGCCCTAGGCTCCACAGCCACATCCCACAAGACGGTGTTTCTGCGCGCCCTCGCCGGCCGAAATGCTTTCGACCGCCTGTTTGACCAGGGCCGCCGGCTTCGGCTCGGGTGGCTGACGCTGATCTGCCTGCCCAACGGCTTGAGCGGAACCCGTTTCGGGTGCGCCATCCGGAAGGGGGTCTGCAAGACCGCCGTCCGGAGGAACCGGGTCAAGCGATGGATCCGGGAGGGATTTAGAAAACATCGGTCCATCTGCCCTCCCGGATGGGACATGGTCCTTCTGGTTCAGAAGGTCCCGGACGATCTCAACTTTGAAACCACAGAAAAACAAATTTGCAACCTTCTGAAATCAAAAGAGTTAAAACAATAATTCCCCTGACTTTGATCCGGGTGTACCAGCTGTCCCGGCGCGCCATCCCTTTTCCGTCCGTCTGCCGTTTTTATCCCAGCTGCTCCGATTACGGGATTCAGGCGATTTCGGACCATGGGTTTCTTGCCGGCAGCGCCCTGCTCCTTCGGCGGCTGTTAAGATGCCGGCCTGGCCATCCGGGTGGATGGGACACGGTCCCCGTTAAAATGGGGGCCGCTTCAGGATGAAACAGGAGCAGCGGCTGATCCTTGTTTTTCTCTTAACTATAGGGATCATGATGGCTTGGACCAGCTTCTTTCCCCCGCCTGAGCCGCCGGTTTCCAGTAAGCCAGCTGAACAATCAGAAGCAAAAGATAGAGTCGCTCAACAACAAGTTTCTGATAGCGTGCTCTCCCCTGCAGAATCGGACTCCATTAAACAGATCAAGCTGTCGCCGTTCCTTTTGGAGGTTGGAGAGAAATTCGGAGGGATCCAGACGATTACCACCCACGGAGAGCCGCTGCTGATGCGCTCTTCTCCAGGTCTCCTGCAGACTGAGGTGTTTGAGTCGGGGCGGTCGGCCCGGGCGGAATTTCAGACAGAGAGCCGGCAGGGAGTCCTAATCGGGACCGGAAAGGTGGATGGATGGTCAATTATCCGGAAGATGGTCCCATCAGAAAAATCAGAATACCTTTTTCAGGGCGAAATTACGCTGCTCAACAGCTCTGATCAGACGAAACAAGGTGGCCTCCGGCTGGTGGCCTTCAAGAATCTGGAGCTTGTTTCCTCCCACGATCAGCAGTATCGGCATGGATTTCTCTGGATGAATGGGGAGCGGGTCCACTTGAACTCGGTCCGCCTGAAGCCCGGGGAGACCAAACAATTCCAGCCGGCACCGGTCTGGGTCTCTGCGCAGAACCGTCACGGGATCGTCATCTTCCGGCCGAAATTCTCTGGCGGAATGTTCCACGTGGAACATCCGACCGGAAAGTTCGACGAAAAGAGTACCGGCTGGATCGATTTTCCGGAGACGGAGTTGGCGCCCGGACAAGCCGTCAGCTGGAAATTTGACTTTTATGCGGGTCCGGCCGACCCGATCTATCTTGCTAAGATTGATTTAGGCGGCATCCTTTCATTCGGGAAATTTACCGCCATTGTAGAGATGATATCTCGTTTTATGAATTGGACTTATGGATTTACTAAGAACTGGGGGCTTTCGGTCATTCTTCTCAGTTTGGTTGCTTGGCTTCCGCTGGCTCCGATGAGCTGGTACAGCATGAAAAATGCGACCGATATGCAGGCCAAGATGGCGTTGATCCGACCGGAGATGGCTCGGCTGGAGAAGCAGTATAAGAACAATCCCCAGAAAAAGAGCCAAGAGACGATGAAGCTCTGGAAGAAGCACAACATCAGTCCCGCCTCCGGCTGCCTGGGTTGTTTGCCCATGTTGATCACATTCCCGATCTATCCGGCCCTCTATCTTTTCCTAAACCGGTCCACTCAGATCCAGGGGGCCTCATTCCTATGGATCAAGGATCTGGCCGCTCCGGATGCTTTACTCCGATTTTCTCAGCCGCTCCCACTGATTGGGGACAGTTTTAATCTGCTGCCGATTCTGGCGACGGCCGCCATGTTCATGCAGATGACTCTTCAGCAAAAGATGATGCCTCAGCCGGCCGCCGCCGACATGTCCGAAGAGCAGCAGATGCAGCAGAAGATGCAGAAAATGATGTTCAAGTTTATCCCTCTGATGCTCCTCTTCAGTTTGTATAGCGCGCCGGCCGGTTTTATGTTATATTTTGCGCTGTACTCGACATTCCTTTCCGGCCAGCAGATTCTGATCGGAAAGCTGAAATCCCGCAACTGATTGTTCCACGTGGAACAATCAAAAAAATAGGACGAGATGCCCAGGACCATCGCTATCTGTAATCAAAAAGGGGGGGTGGGTAAAACCACCACTGCGGTCAATCTCAGCGCCGCCTTGGCCCTTGCCGGTGTTCGAGTTCTCCTCGTCGATTTGGATCCTCAAGCCAATGCCACAGGCGGGATCGGTGTCGACAAATCCAAAATCGAAGGCTCCGTCTACGATCTGTTGGTGGAAGAAGAGCCCCTTCCGAAAATCCTGATCGACACTCAGATAAAAAATCTAAAACTTATACCGTCTAAAATCGCTCTCTCGGGGGCCGACCTGGAATTGGCCTCGGCGATCGGCCGGGAGCGCCGGCTGAAAAAGGCGCTGAGTCAGGCAATGAAGGATTTCGACATCATCCTGATCGATTGCCCCCCGTCGCTGGGCCTGCTGACCGTCAACGCCCTGGCGGCCGCCGATTCGGTCCTGGTTCCGCTGCAGTGCGAATATTACGCTCTGGAGGGGCTCTCTCAGCTGACCGAGACGATCCGCTTGGTCCAGGAGAACCTGAATCCGGAGCTGGTCATCGAGGGGGTTTTGCTGACGATGGCCGACTACCGGACGAAGCTGACGGGGGATGTGATCCAGGAGGTCCGGAAATTCTTTGGTTCGAAGGTGTACGAGATCGTCGTTCCACGCTCCGTCCGTTTAAGCGAGGCCCCCAGCCACGGGCTTCCGATCGCGTTGTATGATCCGCAATCGCCGGGCGCCAAGTCGTATCAGGCGCTGGCCTTGACACTCAAGGAGAAATGGCATGCCGGAGACACGGGGATTGGGCAAGGGGATTCGGGCGCTGATTCCGGAGGGGGGGATGCTCCCGAAGGAGCAGGTCAGCCGGATCAAGATCGAAGCGATTCGCCAGAATCGGTACCAGCCGCGCCAGAGGTTCGAAGAAACGAAGATCCAGGAACTCGCTGATTCTATACGGGAAAGTGGTTTAATTTACCCACTTTTAGTTAGAAAATCTTCAGAAAGTGGTTTAAATAGACCAGTTTATGATCTGATCGCCGGTGAGCGCCGGCTTCGGGCCCTCAAGCTCCTGGAAGAGACGGAAGTCCCTGCTATTGTTCGAGAAACGACCAATGAGCAGGCCCTCGAACTGGCCCTGATCGAAAATCTCCAGCGGGAGGGTCTCAACCCGATCGAAGAGGCGCAGGCCTACAATCGGCTGGCGGAGGAGTTCTCGCTCACCCAGGAGCAGATTGCCGCCAAAGTGGGTCGGGAGCGGGCCACCGTCACCAACACCCTTCGGCTGCTCAAGCTCCCGACCGATGTCCAGAAGCAGATCTCCGACGGGAAGCTGACTCTCGGCCATGCCAAGGCCCTCCTGGGGCTGGAGTCGGACAAGACCCAGCGGATGCTGGCCGAGAAGATCGTCAAGCAGGGGCTCTCCGTCCGCCAAGCGGAGGCACTGGTTCGCAAGACGACAACCGGAGGGGTCATCCGCCGCAAGGCGAAGGACCCCAACCTGGCCTCCGCCGAGGAGCGGCTGCAGCGCTCCCTCGGGACCGATGTCCAGATCCAGCACGGCCGCAAGAAGGGGTGGATCCGGATCGCCTACTACTCCCTCAAGGATCTGGACCGGCTGATGGGCCGCCTGTCCAAGCAGTAAGTCGTAGATAAATCTAATCTTGCGACTTGCACCGACCGGGCTTGGACGGGTAAACTTTCCTCTATAGGCCGATGAAACAAATGACGCTTCCGTCCCGTTTTCTTGCCCTTTGGCTATCGCTCGGGCTGGTGTTCCCATCCCAGGCGACGGCTCTGCGCCCCCACGCCGCCTCCGAGACCCCCGCCACCGCCGCCGGCCTGGAAGCGGCTTTGGGCGCAGGCTTGGAAGCCTATGTGCAGCTTCTGTTTGATCCGACGCCGCTCATGTGGGGGGACTGGCTTGTCCAAAAGGGGACGGAGAATCTTTATTATGTCGAACAAGAGTCCGATCGCCCAGAGGGGTATATCTTGCGCCGATCGGCCGGAGGCGTCTTCAAGCCCGATCCGGAAGCCTTTTCCTTGGAGGAAATCCGACGGGATTTCTGGGGGCGGGATCCAAGACCGGCCCGCTTGAGCATGCTCGGAACGGGTCGCTATTTGAGGCACAAGGAGACGGGCCGAAACTACTACATTGGACAGCTTCCGGCAGATGGCGAGCTTTCCTGGCCCCTCTCGGAAGTGGATATGTCGTCCGGGAGTACAGGTTCCATTCAGCAGGCGGCCATTCAGGAGATCGGCCAAGATTACAATCTCCTGGTTGGCCGGCCGGAGCATCCCACGGAAAGAACAGTGGAGGCGCCCTTTGTTGTCGTGGCGCCTCGTTTGATCAGAGAAGCGCACGACATCGGCTATGAAGAGGCCTGCCGGATCGCCGGGCCATATGATCCCTATGTCGTGTTCGTGACCGATCCGGCAGGGCAACAGCATCAGATCCTGGCTTATTCCAGAAGCGGGGCGGTGGAGGCAGGCGCTTATTTGATGCGGGAAATGGGACGAATGCAGTCGCCGGGAGAAGAACTGAGCTGGCGGAGATTCGATCTTCGCGTTATTGAGGGAGATCCACTCTTTTATGGGGATAGCGGTAAGCGATCGATTGCGCCCACCGGCAGCCGGTTTGCCTATCTAGATCCGAGTGATGCCGCCGGGCTGGATGGGAGTCAGTCTGGGCTGCAGGGGGGGCTTGAAGCGACGGCGGACAGCGGCAAAGGGGTGCGCCGCACCGTGCAGCATCAGATCGCCAACTATTTGGACAAATATCTCCTGGGGAATACAGGCTCGATTCAGTATGCCGGCTACGATCTGACTCTGGTTGGGCCGACGGGGGAGTGGACCGACTTTTTCCGCTGGGAGGATACCCGCTCTCCTGCGGAATGGCGCAACCGCATCGGGAAGGGTTTGACGAAGGCGGGCGCCAAAAGAAAAGAGGTCGTTCGCTGGCGCTGGCAGGTGGATCGCAGCCAAACGCTGGTTTATCAAAACGCGGATGACGGGGACGGAAACCCGAACCAGGCCATTCTCAAGCTGACCATTGATGTCCAGCTGGTTGAAATCAACCCCAGAAGATTCGAAGACCACCGGTATCGCGACTTTGGAGAGCCGCCGATCCGCATTGCTGATCCTGACCGGACCAATTTGGACCTGGAAAGGGTCTTGGGGCAGCTTCAAGCCATCGAGCCCCAATCCTTTCGCTTGATGGAGCGGGATTCTGATGCGCAGCCGAAAACATGGGAAACGGCTACACGCTTCCGGGTGCTATCCGAGGCGTATCGCCCCCCCGATCGGTCCACGGCCGAACTCATTCGCGCCTTTCAAGATGTTGCGCTGAAAAAGCTGTCCCAGCCCCGGGCCCCGGAGCGGTTTCGATACGACATGGTTGTTTCGAATAAACCGGAACGGGCGCCGTTCGATACCGCCATTGATCGGGAACACGAGAACCCGCATGTTGCCATTCGGGCCTATCCGCTGACCGACAAAACGCATGTTTCTCTAGCGGTTTTTCCAACACTCAGGGGGTCGGTTAAGCATCCGCTTTGGAATGAGTTGTGGCATGTGGAGAGGGAATCGTCTGCGCCGGATGCGGCCGCGTCTGCGCAGGAATTGGAGGAAACCATCCGTTCATTGACGGCGCAAAGAAACAACCGGATGTTGATTGCCCGGGCGGGCGAACGGGGCCCGGTGATCGGCTATCTGGTTGTCCGGTTGGTGCAGGGGGAAAACGGTCCCCGGAGCAACGGGTTGGCGGTCGTGCGGCATCGCGTGGTTGCTGCCCTGCAGCGTCCGGAGACTTTTTCGCTGCAGGAACGGATCCTGCTGCATCGTGCCGTTCGATCTTTTATCGAGCAGGACCGGATACGCGGCGAGCCTGCTTTCGTGGTGCTGAGGGAAAGCGATCGGGCCGCTGTTGGGGGTTACCGGACCCAGTATGCGTACCGCCCGGCGGAGGCGGCCATTTCCTTGCCGGCAGGCCTTTTCAGTTCCGGCGAGACGCCCCTTGTTCTTGTTCCTCAGATTCGCTGGTATGTAGCCAATCAGCAATCGGCAATACTGGGTATGGAGCAGGATTATGTCGAGCGCCTTAAGGGAATCCCAGGGGTCCTTCCGGAGGGAAGGCCATGGTCTTGGACGCAGTTGGACGCTTCTACGGGCGGCAACCGCAACCGCTATGCGATGGTGACCCATGAGGGCCGCCGAATTACCAGCCTAACCATCGGCCAGCGGGTGGATGTAATGGACAGCGACCTGTATGGCGTGGCAATCCTCTATCACGCTGTTGTTCCGGACAAAATAGACAGTGACGCACGCTATGAAAGCGGCGCATTGACCCAGGAAGAGGTGGCCGGTATCCGCCGCATCGCAACCGAGATTCAGGAACGAAACGCCGAACCCAAGCCGCCGGCATTTTTGATTTTTCCGGAAGGGGACGGCCGGGCGCTGAATCATTACCGGGATTTGGGCTATGAGACGGTGGTGTTGAGCGGCCCCCATGCTTATCGGTTCGACAACTACGACGGGCGGGGGGTTCTACTGCTCCGAGAGGATAACGGCAACGGCGGGATAACTGCCGGGCTGGAGGCAGGCGAAGAGCTCTCTCCACGGGAGGCTCGGGAAGCGTTGACCAAGCAATATCTCTGGGGGGTGGACTCTCCTGTGACGATTCGTCTGGTTGGATTTCCTTGGGGAATGGAGTTTTCCGATGCGACGACTGAGCGGACGATCCATCCCCAGATTGACGAGCAGCTTGGTCCTATTCTGGATTTCTTGGACCGGCTCCCGAGCGGTTTCCGGGTGAAATGGGAACCGTCGGAGAACGGTACGAGAGAGCTCTCTCTGAGATATTTGCGGGAAGAGATCGGAAATTACTCGATGCGGGAGCGTCTCTTCAAGATGATCACGCCGGGAGAGCACATCCTGCCCGCCAAGCTGGACGATCCTCTCATCCGACCTTCCAAGGAGATTCGTGTCCGTCAGATCACCCGGGGAGATTTTCCCGATTTTGAGACGCTCCAGCAGAAGGCGGGCGAGTTCGGGATTTCCAAGGATCTCCTTTATGATCTTGGGCGAATCAGTCCTTCCCGCGGTGATCGGTCCGGGGGCGGAGGCGTTTCAATCATGGCGGTGGGGCCCGGGGAGGCGCTTGCCGGATCGATGACCTATCTGGTCGAGATCAACCTCAAGGACCGCTTCAGGGAGTACACGATCGTTGATCTTGCAGTGGCGCCGAATTTCAGGGCGTCCGGTGTCAGCCGGAAACTCCTTCAGCATATCTTGGATTTCAGCGGCCGGCTTGGAGGGCGGGTCGTCGTCTATATCCGATCTCACGATACAGAGACACGCCGGTTTTTCCATGAGCTGGGGTTTGGGGAGGAGGAGACCGTCCAGGGCTACTTCGAGGGGGAGGATGCCGTCCGGATGATCTTGGAGGTTCCGGCTTCTGAAACCGCCGCCGGGCTGGAGGCTGGCCGATCCGGAGCCCGCCTCTCCGCGAGCGGCCTGGAGGATCTGGACCCGAATATTCTGCCGGAGGGGAGGGGCCGCCGGCCTGCCGCCGACCTTCCCAGCCCATTGACCGGCGAAACGGTCGAGCAATTCCTGCGGCGCCTGCTGATGCATTCCGGACGGATTGCCAATGAGACGGGCGGCTCCGTCAATATTTTCTTTCCCCGTCACGGCGTCCTGCGGATTCATCCGGGGATTGAGGATTGGGAGGTGAGAGATCTGATGGGCCAGATGATCCGGATCCTCGGCGAAGACCGCGGGTGGTCCGGATCGGATCCGGCCTCGGGGCGGGTCCGCGCTGTAGAAGGGAAAACATTCCAAGGAGAACCTTTGATCGCTCTGGTCTTTACTGCGGAGGACTCGACGGATTCCCCGGAGGCGGCCGGGCTGGAGAGGGTGTCGGCGGCCGATATTTTGTACGGGATGCAGGCGGCGGCGGAGCGGCCAGGAGTGGTGGTACTGGAGCTGGAGGCAATCGCCGATCTGGCAGCCCGCAACCAGGCGGCCGCTTTGGCCGGGATCACACCCAACCTACTGATTTACAATGAGTTAGAGACGGCTGTCCAGTTGGCCGGCATGGAGGCCGCCTTGGTCCGTTTCATCGGCTCGCCCGACACCCAGCGGGCCCTGGCCGGCTGGCTTGAGCCGATGGGAATTGCTCTGACTGGGGAGCGCCCCGGCAACCGGCTGCTGCTGCAGCTCCTGACCGGGCTCGGCATTCCGGAACCGATCGCCGCTTCCGGCCTGGAAGCGCTGTCCGACGCCTTGTCGGCTCTGGCCCCCGCCGCGTAATTCATATCCAGAAAGAACCCAAATTCCATATAATTATGGTATATTTTATATATGGAATTTGAGTTTGATCCGGAGAAGTCGGCCGCCAACCTCAAGAAACATGGCCTTTCTTTGGAAGATGCCCGCTTGCTTTGGGAGGTGCCGGCGGTCGTGCTGAGGGCGCGGGTCGTGGATGAGGAACGGTGGATGATCATCGGACGACTCAAGGGCAGGTGCCATTCCTGTGTTTTCACGGTTCGGGCAGGCGTCATCCGGCTGATCTCGGCTCGAAGGAGCCGCAAGGAAGAGGAGAGATTCTGCTATGAAAGAATCGAAGAAAAAGGTGAAGGCGGCGGCGTTTGACGCCGCCTTTGACCGGGGGGAAACGGTGGCCGGACACTTGGATTTGGCCGGCGCCAAAGCCCGCTATCCGGTGCAGCGGATCAATGTGGATATTCCCAGGGAATTGCTGGAGAAGGTGGACCGGGAAGCGGCCCGGGTGGGAGTCCCCAGGACTTCCCTGATCAAGGTCTGGATCGCCGAACGGCTGGAGCGAACCGGCACCTGAAGGAAGGGCATTTCTGCCGCTTCGGATGATTTAACGCCGCATTGACTTGTGCGCCAAGTGGTTTATAATGTTTGGTTTAAATGAACCAGCAAACCCTGATCCTGATCAAGCCGGACGGACTTGTCCGCTCCTTGACCGGCAATATTTTGACCCGTCTCTCCGAAACCAAGCTGGAGATCATCGGGGCCAAGATGGTGCGGGTCTCCAAGGGGCTGGCGGAGGAGCATTACCGGGATTTGAAGGGGCAGCCCTTCTTCCCGGAGCTGATCCGCTATCTCCAGGGGGACCTGCACAAGCGGCCCAAGGTGATGGCGATGGTCTATTGGGGGCCCGACGCCATCACCAAGGTGCGGGAGCTGGCCGGCGCCACCAATCCGGAGGAGGCGGTTCCCACCTCGATCCGCGGCTCCTTCGGCCGGATCCGAACCACCGGTCTCTTTGAAAATGTGATCCACGCCTCCAGCAGTCCCGCCGACGCGGAGCGGGAGATCAAGCTTTGGTTCAACCCCGACGACATCCTCACGGAGATTTATCCCTCGAAGGAAGTCGTCGAGCGGGAAATCAAGCGGCGGGTCTGGGCGGGATGACCGCCCCGCTGCCCGCCTTCCTTCCTATCTTATGTTAAACAGCATGACCGGCTTCGGCCGGGGAGAAGGGGCCGGTCCCGACGGCGCCCACCTCTCGGTGGAGATCCAGGCGGTCAATCACAAGTTCCTCGACTTGGAGATCCGTTTTCCGGAAGGGTGGGGGATGCTGGAGGAGCCGGTCCGGGCCACAGTCGCCCAGGCGATTCGCCGGGGGAAGGTGCGGGTGACCGGACTGGTCAAGCGGTCCGAGAGCCGCCGCCGGACCCACTTCCATCCGGAGGCGGCCCGCCGGTATGTGACGCAGCTCAAGCAGCTGCGCCGCCGCAGCGGGGCCGAAGGGCCGGTGACGCTGGGGATGGTGCTGGGACTGCCCGGCGTCGTCGAGGCCCAGCGGGAGTCGGTCCAGCCACTGGCTTGGGAGACGCTGGACCCGCTGGTCCGGCGGGCCCTGGACCAGATGGTCCGGATGCGCCGGCGGGAAGGCCGGCGGTTGAGCCGCATTCTGCTCAAACAGATTGAGGTGTACGCCGGCGCCTATCGGAAGGTCCGCCGGCAGGTCCCGAAGATTCAGCAGGCGGCGCGGCAGCGGGCAGTCCGGAAAATCCGGGGGATGCTTGGCTCCGGCGGGCGGAAAGAGGCGGTCGCCGAAGCGGCCCAGTGGCTGCAGGGGAACGAGGTCAGCGAGGAGCTGGACCGGATCCAGTCCCACCTGACCGCGTTGAAGGAGGCGGCCCGGGGTCGGATCGACAACCCCGGCCGCTCGATTGATTTCCTGGCGCAGGAGCTTCACCGGGAGACCAACACCCTCGGGGCGAAGCTGCGGGACGGGGCGGTCGTGAAGTCCCTCGTCGCGATGAAGAACCAGATTGAGAAGATCCGGGAGCAGGCGGCCAATGTCGAGTAGGCCGGCGGCCGGGATGCCCCGACTCTTCGTTTTGTCTGCCCCTTCCGGGAGCGGCAAGACGACGGTGCTCGGGGAGGTGCTCAAGCGCGAGGGCGGGGTTGTCCGTTCGATCTCCTGCACGACCCGACCCCCACGACGGGGAGAGCGGCACGGTCGGGATTACCGTTTCCTGACGAAACGGGAGTTCGACCGAATGATCGCTTCCGGAGGTTTCTTGGAGTACGCGCGGGTGCTGGACCATTGGTATGGCACCCCGAAGCGGCCGATCCAGCAGGCGCTGGCACGGGGCCGGTCGATCCTGTTGGGGATCGACATCCAGGGGGCCCGGCAGGTCCGGCAGGGGAGCCTCCCGGCGGTGACGATCTTCCTGCTGCCCCCCTCGACGGCGGCGCTGGGCCGCCGCTTGAAGAAGCGGGGGACCGAAACCCCGGCGCAGATCCGGGCCCGGCTGAAGCTGGCCCGGACGGAGCTGCGGGAAGCGGATCGATACGATTATCAGGTGGTCAACGACCGGCTGGCCGACGCAGTGGCGGCGGTCCGAGCGATCGTGAAGGCGGAACGGTTTAGGGTGAATCGGTAGGAGAAAAGCGTGGCAAAAATCGATGTCGAAAAATTGAGAAGCAAGGTCCCATCGGTCTTCAAGCTGGTGGTGCTGGCTTCCCGGCGGGCGCAGGAGATCGCGGAAGGGTCCCCCAAGATGATGGAAGCCGGCCCCAAGGAGAAGGCCTCGTTGATCGCGCTCAGGGAAATTGCCGCCGGGAAGTTGGTCCTCTCGGAGAAGCCGGTCAAGAAGCGGGGGAAGAAGAGCGCTTGATGGGCAAGGCCCTCCTGGTCGGCGTGACCGGATCGATCGCCTGCTACAAGGCGTGCGATGTGGTGTCAGCCCTGGCCAAGCGGGAGGATTTGAGCGTCCATGTGATCATGACGAAGGAGGCCGAGCGCTTCGTCTCGGCCCTGACCTTCCAGGCCCTCTCGGGGAACCGGGTGTACTCCGACCTCTTCGAGGTGCCGGAAGCGTGGGACCTGCTGCACACATCCCTGTCGGCGAAGGCCGACTTGGCGCTGATCTGTCCGGCGACGATGAATCTGCTGGCAAAGTTGGCGCACGGGATCGCCGACGACCTCTTGACCTGCACGCTGTTCGCGACCCGGGCGCCGGTATTGGCGGCGCCGGCGATGAACACCCGGATGTACGAGCATCCGGCGAACCAGGCCAACCTGGAGATTCTGAAGAAGCGGGGGGTGGAATTTATCGGCCCCGACGCCGGACAGCTGGCCTGCCGGGAGGTCGGCATCGGCCACATCGCCGAGCCGGATGCCATTGTCCAGGCGGCGCTGAAAAAACTTGGGCTTTGCTGAGAACCCGGCAGATGGCCCTTTTTCGGCATCCTGCTAGGTGGGTGGTTACCGCCGGCCCGACACGGGAGGCAGTGGACCCGGTGCGGTTCCTTTCGAACCGCTCCACCGGGACCCTCGGCTTTCTGATCGCCGCGGCGGCCCGCAAGCGGGGACATCGGGTCACCCTGATCAGCGGGCCGGTGGAGCGGGCGACCCCCGCCGGGGTGCGGCGGGTGGATGTGGAGAGCGCCCGGCAGATGGAACGGGCGGTCCGAACCGCCTTCCGCCGGGCGGACGGGTTGGTGATGACCGCCGCGGTGGGGGATTTTCGGGCGGCGGCCCCCCGGCGGAACAAGATCCGCAGAGGGGCCGGCGATTTGAAGCTGAAACTGGTCCTCAACCCGGACATCGTGGCGAAGGCGGCCCGATCGAAGCGGCCGGGGCAGGTGGTGATCGGGGCGGCGCTCGAGAGCGGCTCCCCTCTGGCGGGGGGCTTGAGAAAGCTTCGGGACAAGGGGCTGGATGGGATCGTGGCGACCGGGGTGACCGGCGCGGGCCGCGGCCCTTTCGGGCAGCGGCCGATCAGCGGTTGGCTGATCGGCGAAGGATCCCGGCGGCGGTTCCGGAACTGGTCGAAGGGATGGCTGGCCGGCGAGATCGTCCGCATGGCCGAACGGCTTTTGGATCAGAAAATGGTTGCGGGCCGGGGCAGGCGGCCCCGACAATAAAACAAGCGGTGCGGTACCCAAGTGGCTAAGGGAGCGGTCTGCAAAACCGCTATTCGCCGGTTCGATTCCGGCCCGCACCTGAGCTTTGGCCGGGGTGCTGAAACTGGTAAACAGAGAGGACTTAAAATCCTCCGCCCGAAAGGGCTTGTGGGTTCGACTCCCACCCCCGGCAGATTAGCGGTTTCGGCGGATTGATAACTTGGGGCGGTTAGCTCAGTTGGTTAGAGCGTTTCCTTGACATGGAAAAGGCCACTGGTTCGAGTCCAGTACCGCCCACCATTTTGTTGGGGGACAGGTTTAAACCTGTCCCCCCTGGGAAGAAATGGCTGAACAAAAAATCGCGCAGGCAAAAAAACAGGATCTGCACGCCTTAAGGCACTCGGCGGCCCACATCATGGCCCAGGCGGTGCGCCGGCTTTATCCGGGCACCCAGGTGGCGATCGGGCCGGTGATCGAGGACGGTTTCTATTATGATCTCAAGCCGACGGCCGGGATCACCGAGGCGGATCTGCCGAAGATCGAGGCGGAGATGAAGAAGATCGCCGCGGCCGACTATCCGTTCGTCCGTTCGGCGATGCCCAAGGCCGAGGCGCTCAAGCAGTTCCAGGCTGAGCCGTTCAAGTGCGAGGTGATCCAGGGGATCCCGGACCCCGAGGTGTCCATCTACACCGACGGGGATTTCGTGGACCTTTGCGCCGGGCCCCATGTCGGCTCGACGGGGGAGCTCAAGGCGTTCAAGCTCCTCTCGGTGGCCGGCGCCTACTGGCGGGGGTCCGAGCGCAACCCGATGCTGACCCGGATCTACGGCACCGCCTTCAACGACCCGGCCGCGCTGGATGAGTTCCTCAAGACCCGGGAGGAGGCGGCCCGGCGGGACCACCGGAAGCTGGGGGTGCAGCTGAAGCTCTTCTCGATTCTGGAGGAAGCGGGGGCGGGGCTGGTCTTCTACCACCCCCGGGGGGCGGTGCTGCGGGGGGTCATCGAGGAATACGCCCGGCAGCAGCATGCCCGGCGGGGGTACCTGCCGGTCGTCACCCCGCATGTGATCAAGAGCGGCATCTGGACCCGCTCGGGCCATTACGAGCACTACAAAGAGAACATGTACATCTTCAAGATGGAGAATCAGGAGTGGGGCCTCAAACCGATGAACTGCCCCGGCCACATCCTGATTTACGAGCGGGACCTGCACAGCTATCGGGAGCTGCCGCTGCGGTTCTTCGAGTTGGGGACCGTCTACCGGAATGAGAAGTCGGGCGTGCTGCATGGGCTCTTGCGGGTGCGGGGTTTCACGCAGGATGACGCCCACATCTTCTGCCGGCCCGGGCAGCTGGAGTCGGAGCTGACGGGGATCCTCGATTTCGTCCGGGAGGCGATGCTGGATTTCGGTTTCCCCGACTACCGGGTGGAGATGTCCACCCGGCCGGCCGACTTCGCCGGGGACCCGGCGGTCTGGGAGAAGGCGGAGGGGATCCTGGAAAAGGCGCTGAAGGATTCCGGGATCCCGTATGAGATCTCGGCGGGGGCCGGCGCTTTTTACGGGCCGAAGATTGACGTGCATGTTCAGGATTCGCTCAAGCGGACCTGGCAGTGCGCGACCGCCCAGCTGGATTTCGTCCTGCCGCAGCGGTTCGGGCTCAAGTACGTCGAGGAGGACGGCAAGGAGGCGGTCCCGATCATGATCCATCGGGCGATCTTCGGATCGCTCGAGCGGTTCATCGGGATGCTGATCGAGCATCACGGCGGGGCCTTCCCGGTCTGGCTGGCGCCGGTGCAGGCGGTGGTGATCCCGCTGACGAAGGAGCAGGAAGCATACGCGGCCCGGACTGCCGAGACCTTGAAGGCCGGCGGGATTCGGGTCGAAGTGGACGACCGGCGGCAGACGCTGCAGGCCCGGATCCGGGACGCGCAGCTGATGAAGACGCCGTTCATGCTGATCGTCGGCAAGCGGGAGGAGGCCGCCGGAGCGGTGGCCGTCCGTTCCCGCTCCGGCGGCGATCAGGGGGCGGTGCCGGTCGGGGAATTTCTAAAAACGATCCAACAAGCGATCAAGGAGCGACATCAAGGATGAAGAAAAACTCGTGAGGTGGCGAAACGACTCTCCCTCCCCGCGCGGGATGTTGACGCGGGTCAATGAACAGATTCGCGTTCCCCAGGTCCGTCTCGTCGGGCAGGACGGCCAGCAGCTCGGGGTGGTCCCGGTCCAGGACGCAATTCGCCAGGCCCGCCAGGTCGGCGCCGACCTGGTCGAGGTCGCCGCGCAGGCGAAACCGCCGGTTTGCCGGATCATGGATTACGCGAAGTACCGGTACGAAAAGGAAAAGCAGCAGCGGGAGAGCCGGTCGCATCACCGGGGCGGACAACTCAAGGAGCTCCGTTTCCGGCCGCAGATTGACGACCACGATTACGAGACCAAGATGAAGTCGCTCGTGAAATTCCTCGAGAAGGGGAATAAGGTCAAGGTGACGCTGATGTACCGGGGCCGGGAGATGGCTCATCAGGAGTTCGGCCGCCGGCTCTTGGACCGGATTCAGAAGGACTTGGCCGATCAGGCCGCGGTGGAGCGGGCCCCCATGCAGGAGGGCCGGTTCGTTTTCATGACATTGTCCCCGCTGAGCCCGAGCGGCAAAGCGAAGGGGCAAAAGAAATCCCCGAGCGCCGGGGAAAAGTAGAGGGAGCCATGCCGAAATTGAAGACCCGAAAGGCGGTCGCCAAGCGCATCCGCCTGACCGGAAAGGGCAAGCCCAAGCGAAAGCGGGCTTTCAAAAGGCACTTGTTGAGCCGACGCAGTTCGAAACGGAAGCGGCAGCTCCGCCGGCCGGGCGTGGTTCAGCCCGACGACGAGAAGCGAATCACCCGCCTGCTTCCCTACGGGACCAAGTTCTCAAAATAGGATAGGAGGCAAGCATGTCGCGCGTGAAGACCGCCGTTCCGAAAAAGAAACGGCACAAGCGAGTTCTGAAAGCGGCCAAGGGGGCCTGGGGCCGGCGTTCGAAGCTGTTCCGCCGGGCCAAGGAGACGGTCATGCGGGGGATGGCGTTCGCCACCCGGGACCGGAAGGCCCGCAAGGGGGAGTTCCGTCGGCTCTGGATCGTCCGGATCCAGGCGGCCTGCCGCCAGAGCGGCATCCCCTACAACCGCTTCATTCAGGGGCTCAAGACCGCCCAGGTCGGGCTGGACCGGAAGATGCTGGCCGAGTTGGCCGTCAACGATCCGGACGCCTTCAAGACTCTCGTTGAACTGACCGGGACGCAGAAGAAAGCGGCCTGATCCGTTCATGGGAGGGGCAGAGGGGCTGGAACAGGAACTGAAAAGCCTGGAGGCCGAGGCCCTTCGGGCCTTGGCTGAGGCGCCGGACTCCCAGGGGGTGGAGGGGGTCCGGGTGAAGTTCCTGGGCCGCAAGGGGGCCCTCGCCGAGCAGTTCACCCGGTTTCGGGAAGGGGATTGGGAGCCGGCCGACCGGGCCCGCATCGGCAAGCTGCTCAACGGCCTGAAACAGCGGCTGGAGGCGGCCCTGTCCGAGGCGTCCGGGAAACAACCGGCCGCTCCGAAAACATCCGGCCCCCGATTCGATCCGACCCTGCCCGGCGTGGTCCCGCGGGCAGGCCGTCTCCATCCACTGACCCAGACGATTCGGGAGATCATCGCCATCTTCCAGGAGCTCGGCTTCTCGGCGGTCGAGGGGCCGGAAGCGGAGACCGACCACAACAATTTCGAGGCCCTCAACATCCCGGCCGACCATCCCTCCCGGGAGAGCTTTGACACCTATTACTTGGCCGGGGCTCAGACACCGGACACCGGACACCGGACACCGGACACCGATGCTGCGGCCCGCTGGCTGCTTCGCTCCCACACCAGCCCCGTCCAGATCCGCTACATGCGGACCCACAAGCCGCCGTTCCAGATCGTCGTGCCGGGGCGGGTCTTCCGTCGGGACGCGGTGGACGCGACCCACTGTTTTCAGTTCCATCAGGTGGAGGGGCTGGCGGTCGGCCCGGACCTGAGCTTCGGGGATCTCAAGGGGGTGCTCGAAGCCTGGGCCCGCCGGATGTTCGGCGGCCGCACCGAGATCCGGTTCCGCCCGCACTACTTTCCGTTCACCGAGCCGAGCGCCGAGGTGGACCTCAAGGGCCCCAGGGGGTGGCTGGAGATCATGGGCTGCGGGATGGTCCACCCGAATGTGTTCAAAGCGGTCGGGCTTCCCCCAGGCACCGCCGGCTTCGCCTTCGGGATGGGGGTGGAGCGGATCGCCATGATCCGGCACGGCATCCAGGACATCCGCTTTTTCTTCGAGAACGACCTGGAATTCCTGAGGCAGTTCCCATGAAGATGCTCCTCTCCTGGCTCAAGGAGCAGGTGGAGCTGTCGCTGCCGCCCGAGTCGCTGGCCGAGCGCCTGACCGCCTCCGGCGCCGAGGTCAACCGGCTCACACCGGTGGACGGCGACTGGCTGTTCGAGATGGAGATCACCCCCAACCGGCCCGATCTGCTCAGCCACGTCGGATTGGCCCGGGAGATCGCCGCGGTGCTGGGCCGCCGCTTCCGGGTTCCGAAGGGGCGGCTGCGGCAAATGACGCCGCCGCAGGGAAACGGCGCCGAGATTCCGATCCGGATTGACGACCCCGCCGCCTGCCGCCGCTATGTCGGCGTGGTGATCGAGGGGGTTTCCGTTGGGCCCAGCCCGGCCCCGCTGCGGGAGCGGCTGA
The DNA here is from genome assembly GCA_002787095.1 of Candidatus Omnitrophica bacterium CG11_big_fil_rev_8_21_14_0_20_64_10. Taxonomy (GTDB): domain Bacteria; phylum Omnitrophota; class Gorgyraeia; order 1-14-0-20-64-10; family 1-14-0-20-64-10; genus 1-14-0-20-64-10. The sequence goes on from PCVW01000029.1 coordinate 21,598, forward strand.
CCCGGATCGGCATCCGGCCGGTCAACAACATCGTGGATGTCACCAATCTGGTTTTGATGGAGATGGGCCAGCCGCTGCATGCCTTCGACCTGGACCGGTTGAGCGGCCCGGAGATCCGGGTTCGGCGGGCGGCCGCCGGCGAACGGCTGGTC
>PCVW01000029.1:21761-27937 GCA_002787095.1 Candidatus Omnitrophica bacterium CG11_big_fil_rev_8_21_14_0_20_64_10
CACCAGCGGGACCCGCCGGGTCTTCCTGGAGGCGGCCTGGTTCGATCCGAAGGGGGTCCGCCGGGCGGCCCGGGAGCTGAAGCTGATAAGCGAATCCTCATACCGCTTTGAGCGGGGAGTGGATCGGGAGGGGATCCCGGCCGCCGCCGCCCGGGCGGCCCGGTGGATCGCGAGGCTGGCCGGCGGCAAGATTGTGAGCCCATTGCTGGATGTCGGACTGCCGGCTGATCCGCCGGTTCGCATCACCCTCCGGCTGGACCGGGCCCAGCGGGCGCTGGGGATTCCGCTCCGCGCCTCCAAGAGCCGGCGGATTCTGGAGCGGATCGGCTGCCGGGTTCGCCCCTCCGGCCGGACCCTCCATGTGGAGGTTCCCTCTTTCCGGCCGGACCTGAGGATCCCGGAGGACCTGCATGAAGAGCTGGCCCGACTGATCGGATACGATCGGTTTCCCCTCTCGCTGCCGCCGGTGGCCCGCCGGCCGATCCCGGAAGGGCCGGCCGACCCCCGGCAGCGGCGGGAGCAGCTCCGTTGCGGGTGGGCGACGGCCGGTTTTCAGGAGGTCCGGACCTTGTCGCTGCTCGGCGAGGCGGTTCTGGCGCGGTGCGGCTGGGAGACCGACCGGGCGGTGGCGCTGGAAAATCCGCTGAATGTGGATCAAGGGTTCCTCAGACCCTCCTTCCTGCCGGGGATTTTGGAGACGGTTTCCCTCAATCTCCGACGAGGTCGGGCGTCGGCCTTCCGCCTGTTCGAGATGGGGCGGCTGTACCGGCCCGACCAGCCGATCTCGTCCGGTCATCCGAGGGACCCGATCCTCAAAACCTTTCCGCCGGAGCGGGAGGGGATCGGTTTTCTGGCGGGGGGCAGCCCCGAGCCGGGTTGGGGCCGGTCGAATCGGCCCGACGACCTGCCGTTCATCAAGGGGGTCGTCGCCGATCTGCTCAGCCGGGGGGGTTGGGGGGTTGTCCGGGAACAACCGGACCCGAAGGGGCTCGATGGTCTGGAGGGTCCGGCGGTCCTCTTTCAGATCGGAGAGCGGTCGATCGGTTGGGCCGGCCGATTGAGCCGGAAGATTTTGGACGCTTTCGAGATTCCGGTGGGAGAATGGATCTTCGGAGCCATGGACCTGGAGACCCTTTTGAGTCTGCCCCAAACGGCGGTCCCCATCGAGCCGCCGGCCAAGGTGCCGCCGATCGTCCGGGACCTGGCGGTGGTCGTTCCGGAGAAGACCCCCTATGCCGAAATCGAGCAGGCGATCCACCGGGCGGCCGGCCCGCTGCTCAGGCGGTTGGAGCTGTTCGACCTGTACCGGGGCAAGCCGGTTCCAGCCGGCTCCAAGAGTCTCGCCCTGCGCCTGACCTTCTTCGATCCCGAACGGACCTTGACCGATGCCGAGGCGGCCGCGGCCCATCAGAAGATCGTGGAGGCCCTGCAGGGGGCCGGAGCCGCCTTGCGGTGACTCCGTCCGTCGGCCTTCCTCCCTGGATGGATCGATTGCGGCGGGAGGGAGCGGCTCGCTGGAGCCAATGGACTCGGGGGCTTCGGAAACCGGTTGACGCGGTCGGTCTCGACATCGGCCCGGCTTCGGTCCGCGGGGTCCGGCTGCAGGACGGCGAGACCGGCCCGCGGCTCACCTGGTGCGGCCGGTCGGCCCTTCCATCGGACGGCGGCCGGACCCAGCGGGTCCAGGCGATCCGGGAGTTTCTCGCCCCGCTGCCCCTTTCCGATCTGTCGCTGGCGACCGCCCTCGGCGGGCCGGACACCGCCCTGCGCACCGTGATCCTCCCCAAGATGTCCCCGGAGGAGCTGAGCTCCTCCCTCGGTCTTGAGTCGGAGAAGTACATCCCCTTTCCGTCGGCGGAGGCGGTTCTGGATCACGCGATCCTCGGGCCGGCGCCCAACAACCGGATGGAGGTCTTGCTGGCGGCTGTCCGAAAGAAACGGATCGAACAACACCTGGAACTGCTGGAAGCCGCCGGTTTGCATCCGGCGGCGGTTGATCTGGAGGGGGTCGCCCTCTGCAACGCGTGGGAACGGTCGAAGCCCCCGGGGCAGGGTCCGGCGGTCGAGGGGCTCGCCCACATTGGGGAGCGGGGGACCCATCTCCTTTTCTTTCAGGGGGGCCGGTTCCGTTTCAGCCGGGAGATCTCGGCGGGCCGGCCGTCTCGGGAGCAGTGGATTTCGGAATGCCGGGCCTCCTTCGATTTTTACGAGGATCAGTTCGGCCAGACGGTCGGACGGCTGTGGATTTCGGGGGAAGGGGACCGGCCGTCGGAGGTCTCCGGTTGGATCCAATCGGGTTTCGGCGTCGAAGGAATCCGATGGGACCCGATCGGCTCTCTGCCGTCGGAGGGGTGCGGCCCCCTGGATTCGATCCGGGCGGAGTTGGGAGTGGCGCTTGGCCTGGCCTGGCGCTTCTTCGATTCTCCGGTCGGTTCGGGAGCGGTTCGATGATTCGGATCAATCTCCTTGCTCCAGAGAGAAGACGACGAGCGGTCAGCCCGCTTCGCCTGGCCGGGCTTCCCTGGAAACCGATTCTCGGCGGGCTGGCGGCCCTCCTCGTTCTTTATCCGGCCGTCCTGTTCGGGTTCAACCAGCTGGATCGGCATCGCCTGCGCCGCCTGCAGAGCCGGTGGGAAAGCGTTCGGGGAGAGGCGGCCGCCTGGGGACAGATTCACGAAGCGTTGGAAGGGAAGCGGACCGAGCGGGGGCTGTCCGAAGCGCTGACCGCTCCGAACGCCTTCTGGGCCCCCCGGCTCAACCTCTTTTCCGACAGCCTCGTCTCCGGTCTTTGGCTGAGACGCCTCAAATTATCGCCGGAGGACGGAGTCCTGGAGGTGAGCGGTTCCGCCCTTCCGGAGGCGGCCGACCGGGCCCCGGCGCTGGACCGCTATCTGGAACGGATCAAGGCCCACCCCGACTTCTCCCGCTTCTTCAGCCGGGTGGAGCTGGGGACGATGGCGCAGCGGCGGATCGGGGATTTTGAAGTGGTGGATTTCTCAATGAAGCTGCATCCGGCGGAAACGAAATGAAATTTCTGATTCTGGAAAATCTGACCGGCCGGCAGCGGTCCCTTCTGAGTGGGGCGGCCGCGGCGGCGGGGCTGTTGCTTTGGATCGGAGGGGTGGTCCTCCCTCTTCAGCGGGCCCGCGGGGAGCTGCACCCCAAGGTGCAGGTTCTGGAGGGGGCGGTCCGGCAGGCGGCGGAGCGGGCGGCGCAGCTGCCGGCGATTCGGGAGGAGTTGGAACGGCTCTCCTCGGCCGGCACCGAGCTGCCGGCTCCTTCCGATCGGAGCGCTCAGGAGCAGTTGCCGGCGCTGCTGGAGGGGCTCAGCCGGATGGCCCGGGAGAGCGGGGTGACGATCCAGTCGGTCCGGCCTCTGGCCGATCCGGCGATCCTTGAACCGGCTGCCAGCGGGGCGCTGGAACTTCCTCTGGAAGTGCGGCTTTCGTCCGGGTATCATGCGTTGGGAGCTTTCGTGGCCCGGGTCGAAGGGTCCGAAGCGTTTTTGATTCGGGTGGAGCGGCTCGAAATCTGGGGGGAGGCTTCCGACATCTGGAATCATCCGGCCCGGTTGGAGTTCCGGGCGTTTCTCGCCCCGACGGAGAAGCCGTGAAGCCGGCGGCCGGGTGGCGCGCCGCGGCGCTGGGATTGGCGGTCGGAATCGGGCTGGGGATTCCGGTTCCGGCCCAAGGGGCCTATGACGCCAAGGGGAAGCGGGACCCGCTGGTTCCGTTGGTCACCGACAGCGGCAAGCGGATCCGCCCTCCGGGGCTGGATGAAGCGGAGCCCGGCGGTCCCCGGCCCCTGGCCCTCCAGGGGATCGTGCTGGATCCGGCGGCCGGCTCCTATGCCCTGATCAATGGAGAGGCGATTCGGGAGGGGGAGACCGGAAACGGCGTTCGGGTGATTCGGATCATGGCGGACTCGGTGCTCGTCGAATGGCAGGGGGAACAACGGCGCTTGGAATTGGAGGGATCGGCCGGATCATGAAACGATTTTTGGCGGGCCTGCTCTCGTTCGGATTGGTCCTGGCTGGCCCCGGCGCTTTCGCCGAAGAGGCCGCTTCTCCCGCCCCGCTCTCCGCCGAAACCATCTCCCTGAACTTCAAAGGGGCCGAGATCGGGTCGGTCCTGCAGGCGCTGGCCCGCAAGGGGGGCGTCAACATCGTCGTCGGGCCGGAGGTTTCCGGGACGATCACCCTTGAGCTCGAGGATGTCACCTGGCAGCAGGCGCTGGACGCGGTGGTCCGGATGACCGGCTACGCCTATGAGAAGAACGAGAATGTGGTGATGGTCTCGACCCTGGAGGAGATTCTCGCCCGGCACGCTGCGATGCAGCAGTTGGCCCAAACCGAGACGATCGCCACCAAGATCGTGCAGCTCCGGTACCTGGACGCCGCCGATGTCGTGCAGTTCCTCGAACCCCAGCTCTCCCCCCAGGGCCGGATCTCCGTGCTGGAGATGACCGGACAGAAGGGATGGACCTTCGGGGCGGCGGAGGCGGGCGGCAGCGGCGCCGGGGAGAACCGCTCCCGTCGGGAACGGGAGAACGCCCGCTCGAAAGCCCTGGTGATCACCGACACCCCCTCGACGATCCAGCGGCTGGAGCGGGTCTTGAACGAGATTGATGTCATGCCCAAACAGGTTCTGATCCAGGCTCGGGTCATGGAGGTCAACAGTGATCTGCTGCGGGACCTCGGGATGGAGATTGGGACCGGCTCCGGCTCCACCGCGGTCTCCACCCGGAGCGCCACCCAGCAGCCGATCGACAAGGTGGAAGGGCAGGATGCCCGGGCCACCCTGGCCGGTTCGGTCCTGAACCAGGCGATCAGCCCCTCGATCTTCGTTCCGGAGGCGACCGGACTGACCGCGATCAACACCGGCCTGGACCTCGTCCTCCGGAAACTTCGGGGGACGCAGGTGGAGCTGCTGCTGCGGGCGCTGGAGGAGGATGTCAAGACCAACACCCTGTCGGCCCCCCACATCCTGACTCTCTCGGGACAGGAAGCGCGGATCCTGATCGGAGAGAAGTTCCCGATCCTGAGCACCGAGATCTCCGGCACCTCGACCGCGGTTACCACCACCTCGCTGGATTACTACCAGGACATCGGGATTGAGCTGTTCGTCGTCCCGCAGGTGGCCGGCGACGGGCACATCGACATGATCATCCATCCGGTCGTCTCTGCCCGCAACGGGTCGGTTGGGGCCAACAACTATCCGATCCTGAATGTGCGGGAGGCGGAGACCCAGGTGGTCGTGGAGAACGGAGAGACGATCGTGATCGGCGGACTGCTCAAGGACGTGAAGTCCCACTCCCGGACGGGGCTTCCTTTCCTGGGGAAGGTTCCGGTCCTGAAGTACCTCTTTTCCCGGGAGACCCACGACACGGAAAAGATCGACCTGCTGATCTTCATCACCGCCAGCCGGATCGAACCGGGGGCCCTCTCTCCGGACGAGGCCCTTCAGCTGCAGCACCAGTATCAGGCGCAGCTGCAGGCCCGGTTTGAAAAAGCCACCGGGGCCCCGAAGGAAATTCGGAAGTGAGGCCGTTGGTCCGGGCCGCCCTGGGTTTGGCGGCGGCCGGGCTCTTTTGGTGCGGGCAGGTTTGGGCTTCCGACGGCTACCGGCGGGACGGGCGGAACGATCCCTCAGCGGACTCCTTTGATCAGGCGGTGGCGCTCGACCGGTTCCGGACCGGCAACGCGGGATGGGACACGCAGGAATTGATCCGCAGCGGGATGAGCGCCCTGCACCGGGAACACCAGCAGATCCTCAGGGAGCTGGCGGAGATCCGCTCGGAGCTGAAGCGCCTCCAGGAGCGCCGCTGACCGGGCGCCGCTCCTTTTGTTCCAGGATCCGATGAATGTGTTCCCGGATCCGGTCGGCCGGCACCGACAAGTGCCTCAACAATGTCCGGTGGAGTTCGTATCCCACCTCCCATTCCTCGAGCACCACCACATCGGCTCCGAGCCCACGCAGCCAGGCGACATCCCGCTCGAATCGGGCCCGGACGATCAGGTGGACCCTGGGGTTCAGCTGGCGGACCACCCGGATGATCTCCGCCATGCCGATCTGGTCGCCGAAGCTGACGACCACCGCCCGGGCCCGATCGATTCCCACCCGCTGCATCAGCGCCACATTGGCCGCGTCTCCGTAGACCGCCTGGATTCCCCGGCG
>PCVW01000029.1:27999-41259 GCA_002787095.1 Candidatus Omnitrophica bacterium CG11_big_fil_rev_8_21_14_0_20_64_10
TGTAGCCCCGTGCGGTCTGGGAATAGAGGATGTGCACGGGGTTGACCGCCGCGAACAGAAGCGCGAGAAGGGCCACGGAGCGGGATCCGGCAAGCCGGCGGGCGAGAAGAAAGGTCAACGCGAGGGAGGCCACCCCCGCCGCGAAGGAGGGAAAACGAACCGCGATTTCGTTCTCCGCGCCGAAGAGGTTCATCATGAACCGCTGAACGAGGGTATAAAAGATATGGTTGCTGGGATCGAAATAGGTGGTGGCGATTTTATGGAAGGAGAGCCCGCCGAACCAGAGCAGGGCGTGGTTTTCATCGAAGTCGCCCAGGGGCCGGTTCAGCCCGATCAGGCGAAGGATGGCTCCCAGAACCAGGAGCCCCGCGAACCCCCATCGTGCCGACAGGGGGCTGGACCACAAACCGCGGGGATTTCCAGGCATAGTCTAAACCGGGATTTTGATGGAGAAGGTGGAGCCCTTGTTTTCCTCGCTCTGGACGGAGATGGTCCCCCGGTGGCTTTCGATAATCCCGTGCACCACGGCGAGTCCCATCCCGGTGCCCTGTCCCTCGGGTTTGGTGGTGAAGAACGGTTCGAACATTTTATCCAGGTGTTCCTTTTTGATACCGCACCCGGTGTCCGTGAACCCGATTTGAATCCAAGTTTCTTTTTCCTCGACCCCTTTGCGGGTTTCCAGCGTCAGGGTCCCTCCGCGGTTCATCGCCTGGCGCGCGTTGTGGATCAGGTTGAGGTACACCTGCCGGAGCTGGTCCCGGTCCCCGGAGATGGGGGGAAGGTTCCCCTCGAATCGCCGGACGATCGTGATGTTTTCGAGAGTGTAATCTTTTTCCACCAGGGTCAGGACCGCCTCCAGTTCATTTTCAACATCCACGGGTTCGAATTCGCTCTTTCCCTTGTGGGAAAAGGTGAGCAGGGCGCTCATGATCTTCTGGATCCGCTTGATCTCGTTCATGATCTTACCCAGGGGTTCGAGAAGGGCGGGATCGTCTTTCCGCTTTCGCATGAGCAACTGGGTGTGGACGGAAATGATGTTGAGCGGATTCAGCACCTCATGGCTGACCCCGGCGGATAATTGACCGATGGCGGCCAGTTTCTTGGACGCCATGATCTCGTTTCGCGCCCATTCCAGTTTTTGCTGGTTTTGCTTGCGCAGAGTGATGTCCCGGGCGATGGCGACGATCAGATTTTTCCCTCCAAGGGAGGCAAATCCCAGCCGAATCTCAACGGGGAAAGTCGAGCCGTCTTTGCGCCGATGGACCCCTTCGTGGGTGATCGAAATTTTACCCTTTTCCATCTCTGTCCAGTGTTGAACCATGGTTTCTTTAGAGACGCCGGTTTCCACGTCTTCGACCCGCATTTTCAGGAATTCCTTCCGGGCATACCCGAGGGTTTCGCAGGCGGTGTTGTTGACGTCGACATACCGGCCCTCCAGGTCGTGGAGAAAGATGCCATCGGCGGCCTGGTTGACCACGCTCCGGAACTTGGCTTCGCTCGCCGCCAGGTCCCGGGTGCGGTCGAGCACCAGGGATTCCAGATTATCGTGAGAACGCTTCAGGGCCTGCTCGGCCTTTTTCCGTTTCTGGTCGATCCGGTATGCGGTGATGATGGCGGAGGCGGTATGGAGAAGAGGAGCCAACCTTGCCAACAATTCCCGGGAGTATCCCTGCGGCCGGTTGGCCAACCCCACTATGCCCACCTGCACCGCACCTTGGATCAGCGGCAGGCCCAGGAAAGATTTCAGGGGAGGATGCCCTTCGGGAAGGGCTTTGTGACGGGGGTCCCCAGCGACGTCGTTTGAAATGACCTCCCGGTTGGTTTTCAAGACCAGGCCGAACAAGGTGTCGATCGCGCGGAACTCTCCCCCCGGCGGATAATGGCCTTCGAAAAAGCGCGTGAACTCTGATTGGGGGGTAATGGCCTTGATGGAATAAATTTTGAGGTAAGGTTGTCCCGCGTCGTCATGCAGGGTTTCCCCGATGAACCCGTACTCGCTCTGGGCGATTTCCAGAAACTTGTCAAGCAGTTCCTCGAAGATCGTCCTGGGATCCGCGTCTTCGATGTATTGCTCCTGGACATGGCTGATGTGACCGATGAGTTGTTCCGATTCCGAAAAATTTTCGATCAGGGTTTTCAACTCGGTGATATCCGTGATCGTTCCCACGTAACCCGCCGGTTGCCCTTCAGCGGAAACCCGAGGGATGGCACAGCCCGCCACCCAGGTGATCGTGCCGTCCGGCTTCCTGAATCGGTATTGGTCATCAAACCGGGTGAGGTGTTCTAAACTGGATTGCCATTTTTCAAAGACCCGCTGGCGGTCCTCGGGATGGAGGGTTTGAACCCAACCCCTTCCCCAAGCATGACTCTCATTTATGCCCGCGATTTCACACCACTTTCGATTGACATAAATACATTCCCCCTGGCCGTCGGTTTGAAAGATGCCGACGGGAGAAACCCCGGCAAGGCTTTGAAAACGTTCCTCGCTTTCTTCAAGCTGGCCTTCCGCCAGGGTTTCGCGTTGGTAAGACCGCCGGACCAAGACCAGGGTCAAAACCCAGAGGAACAAAAGCAGACTACTGCCGATCACCGAGAAATTGAAAATTCCCCGGAAGAATTGGTGAAAATCCATTTCCACCCCTTCTTTGGCCCTTTTCGAAAACCGCGAAAGAAATTGAAGGAACTCGTAATTCAGTTGCATGTATTGCCTGGAACTGTGGGCTTTTTGCGCTTCCTGAAACCTTCCCCGGGCGGCTAAATCCAGGGATTGTTTTTCCAGCTCCTTCAGAACCTGGTTGATCTCAAGCATTTTTTGCAGGAGGGGTTTTCCCTCCGGGGATGCGGTTGCGAGTTGTTTTTCGATTATCTGATGCAACCGGTTCCGGTCAATTTCCTGCTCCTGTCCCAGACGGATGTTATCTCCATGGGCCGCGGCGACGCCAGAGAGAGTCAACGCCTCATTGATTTGAACCACCTCGGCGACAAATTCGAGGATTTGTTTTTCCCTGCTCTCGGTGTGCAAGTACCGGGAATGAAGATTCCAGACCATCAGGCCCACCAGGGCAAACAGCAGGAAAAAGAACAGGCTGATCAGGGACAGAGTTTTGATGGGGGAGCGAAACGTGGAAAAGGGTCTATTTGAATTCATTCCCGGATTCATGCAGGGATCTCGAACGACCGGAAGATTATTACGGGCAGGAAATATTAAACGTTTCTCCTGTCCTGTAAGGGCAATATATACCGCTCCGGACGATTGGGCAAAACAAAGCGATTAAGGTTATTCGCCCGGCAGTACAACAGAGGGCAATCCAGTTTCGAGGGTCCCGGGCCGGCTGGCAGAAGGGGCGAAAGATGTTTCGCCCCTACTGGGCGCCCACTCGCCGTGGGGGGGCGTTGGGCCGGAACGGTACAAGCCCACTCGATCGGGCAGGGTAGGGAATGTTCATCTTCTGTCCGTTCTGCCAGCAGGCTCGGAATAACGTCTTGTTGGTTTCCCGATCGTGTAATATGGGGGGAATCATTCAGGATCGTTCGTTTTACTTTTTTAATTGGATTGGGCTCATGGTCGATGGGCAAAAGGAAGTTTACATTCAACTCACGCCCGGCCCCGGAAAGAGTGGGCCGCATGCCACGGCCCGGTTGGCCCGGATCTTTCGTCTGGACCCCGAGCAAGCCGGACAGGCGATCGGGAAGCTTGCGGCGGGTGGATCCTGGCAGTTTGGCCGGCCGGTCCCCGAAGATCAGGCTTCCCGCGCCAAAGCCCTGCTTGAAAAGATGGGATTCCAGGTGAGTTTGCTGGACCTCCCGTCTTCCTCTGTTACCGAACCCGAATTCCTGGAAGTTTCCGTCCCTTCCGAGGTCCCTCCGGAAGGTCCCCTCCCTTCGCCCCGGGTCGTGAATATGGAACTCGCTTCTTCCGCATCGCAGGTGCCTGACCGGGGAAAACGCATTTTGATTTTCGATCGTTCGCAATGGACCGAAGTTTTTATTTTGATTTGCCTGGCGGTGATGGGTGCCGTGTTCCTCAGTTTTCTGTCGGGGGGAAGCGATTCGTTCCTGCGCTCCATTACCGAGCGGGTGGAGCGGGAGATTCGCGTGATCCTTGAGTCGAAGGGAATGGTTGTCCATGAAAAATCCGCTCCGCGCAAACAGGCGCCGCCCCCGGCGTCCGGCGAAGACGTCAACGCGAAAGACGCCAACGGCAACACCCCGATCCACTCCGCGGCGGCCTATGGCCGGGTGGACCTGATCAAGGAACTGATCGGGAAGGGCGCGAAAGTGGATTCCCGCAACCATTACCAGGATACGCCGCTCCATTGGGCGGCCATCAAAAACCATCCTTCGGTCGCCAAGGTGTTGATCGAAAATGGCGCCGATGTAAACGCGGGAAACAAGGACGGGGCCAGGCCCCTTCATCTCGCCGTGTTTTATGGGCATCAGGAGGTGGCCGAACTTCTCCTGTTCAAGGGAGCCGACATCCACGCGGTGGCGAAAAATGGATGGACCCCTTTGCAGACGGCGATCAACAAGCGAAATAAAGATCTGGAGCAGTTTCTCCGCAACCGCGGCGCGGGCCCGGTAACCGGCGCGGACAAGTCTGCCTGTGCGGGGTCCATTCACCGGGGAGTTTAAAGGGCGCCGTTATGGTTTTTTGGGAGAGGCCCGGTCGGCGAGGAACGATTTCAGGACATTGGTGGACGAATCTTTATTGAAGTAGGTTTCAATGAGGCGGTTCTTTTCGATCTGGAGTTTTCTTTCGAAATACTCGTTCAACCGCTGGTTAAATCCCGCGAGCGGATGGGTGGGTTCGGGAGCGGGAGTCCGGTTTTCTTCGCCCGCTCCGTCGCTACGAAACTCAAACCCTCTTTTCCAGGGGGAAGGTTCCCCGGTCTTGTCGTTCCTGGGATGGTTCATGATAGTGACTGAGTAAAGTAATTGGGATTTCTTTCAAAAATAGGGTAGCAAGGCCTGTGCCAAAATTGTGATTTCCGGCATCTTGCACAATCCGCGTAAATTCAAGGGAAACAGATTTTGTTCGCGTCCACCTTCGGCGACACGGGAAGGGGATTTTAATAATTTTATTTTCAGGTGTATGAAGTATTAAACAATTGAGCGGAATAGGCGGCATGGAGGAGAAAGCGGATGCCTCTGGACCTGAACCAAATACTGGCGGAACACCGGCTCTGGTTTGAGACGAGGGGTTGCGAAGGGGTGCGGGCCCGTCTGCAAGGGGTGCGTCTGGAGGGGATGGATTTTTCGGGAGCGGTTTTGGTCGAAGCCCTGTTTCAGGGAGCCGACCTGAGCCGCTCCAATTTCATTGGCGCGGATCTGCGGGGGGCCAATTTGCAGGACGCCCGCCTGACGGGGGCGCGTCTTGAAGGCGCCAACCTGGAAGAGGCCGATCTCATGTGGAGCGACCTTCGCGAGGCCAACCTCCAAGGGGCGCGGCTCGGCGGAACCTACCTCCAGGGAGCGGATTTAAGCACGGTCCGGGGTCTGACCTCCCGCCAAATCGACGATGCCGTGCGGGACGGAGACACGCTTCTCCCTCCGCTCGATGCCTCCCCGGAATCCTTCATTTCAAGGGACTGAGGCAAAGGGCCGGGGCGATTTCAGGTCCGCCTTCATATTATTATTTATTTCCTTCGATTCCCTTAAGGCGGCACCCGGTGGTGAGGCGGTCCAGTTGAATCGACCGCGTAGCGATCGGTGCGGATGCTTTTAATAAATTGCCGGAGAACACAAAACCTTTTAACTGGGGGTGGCATCTAAGTTTGATTGCAACCCAACATGAGACCATCCATTGAAAATCATCCATACTGAAGAAACGCCCAACCCGGCCGCTTACAAATTCATCCTCGAAGGGCTCGTGGTTTCCAGCGGAACGAAGTCGTTTTCCCTGCAAGAGGAAGACGATGAATATACCGGCGACGACCCGTTGGCCCAGGCCTTGTTCAAGGTCGGGGCGATGGAAATTTTTTTGTGCCAGAATTACGTCTCCGTCACCCTGTTTTCGGCGCGCGGGTGGGAGTATTTCCGGACGGACGTAAAAAATGCCATTGAAGCGCATACCCATCCCCTGGGTGAGGCGCCGCAGGAGAAACAGAAAAAAGCTTCCGTCCTCGACACCCTCGACCGTGAGACCTTTCCCGGCCTTCCCGACGTGGAAAAGCGCGGGATCATCGATTCGCTGATGGACGAGATCATCCGCCCGGCCCTGGCCAACGATGGGGGGGGGCTGGAACTCCTCAAGGTCGAGGGACACGAGGTGGTGATCAAGTATCAGGGGGCGTGCGGCAGTTGCCCCAGTTCCCAGGGGGCGACGCTCAACGCCATTCAGCGCGCTCTGCGGGGTTACCTCGATCCCGATATCGAGGTCAGCATCTCCGCCGGGACCTGAACGCTCACGAGTCCTGTTCGGGTCCCGAAGGTTCCCGGTAAAAATATTTCACCGTCTCCGCCTCGGGGAATTCCTGCCGGATCTTATCCAGAAGCAGGGTAAGAGCCAGACTCTGTTCTTCCGCCATGCTATGGCGGTCCCCCAGCACGCAAATCCCGAGGCTCACTTCGTCTTCCCCAGGGGAATGAGCCCCCACCCGTTGCGCGTTCCGCCCCATCAGCAGGGTTCCATCCGGTTTGATGAAATAATGAAATCCCACCTCGGCAAGGCCCCTGGCCAGATGTTCGCGTTTGATGTGTTCGTAAGTGAGTGCGGGGTCACCGGTAAAATGGACCGCCACGATACGGGTGTTTTTTCGCAACATGGAAGGGTGGAATCTATGGGGGTGAATGGGGTCGCCCCCCGAAACGGATGGAGGCAACGCCGGATTTTTGCGTATCAGGATAAGTTAAAAGTTGCCCGGAGACAACCTTGGGCCGGGGGGTGGGGCGAAGTAAGCGGTGGAATGGAGGGCGTGCGGGACGCCCCCTTCGCGGATCGGGTTCTTACCGAGGGGGATTTCCGATGATTCGGGTATTGTAAAACTTCGCCATAAGCCGGGCGTTTCGCTGTTCCGTCGATTCCGGTGCCGTCGCGGAGGGGGTGCGTTTCGATTTCGAAGGCGCCGGGGGAATGTGCAACGTTCTGTGGGGATGAAGGGTTTTCATGTTTATTTCCTCACTTGTTTCTTGTTGTCCGAGCTGAAAATCTGGTTGATGAGTTTCAGGTTTTCGTCCCAGATCGCTTTTTCGCCTTTGTCGAACTTGGCCTTGCCGTGGGTCCAATGCGCGTTTCCAGCGGATTCGGTTTTCTTCTTCTTCAGAGTAAGCATGGTGGCGTCCTTTCCTGTATTAAAAATTCCCGGTTATTTGTAATCGGCCAGAATTCGGGGGCCGTAAATGTTGACCATGGCCTGCAGGTTCAATTCGTAAAGAAACTTGTCCAGATCGCGAATCTGCGTCTTGTTACGAGGGTGCGGGTTTCGAACTGATTTTTTCCGGATCGGTTTCATTGTGGCCTCCGTTGGGATTAAGCCATCAAGTCCGCGTATTCACGGGGAACGTTGTTCCCGTATAGCTTGCGGGCCAGTTTCAGGTTTTCCTTATCCAGCTGTTTCTTGATTTTCTCGAACCGCCGCAGTTCCACTTCAATCAGTTTGGGGTTCGACTGAATTGAAAGGCCTTTTCGCAATTTCATGTTCTCCTCCATGGAACAGGGTTGCTAACGTATCTATCGGGATTAAAAAGCAATCCCTGTACCAAAAAATGGAAACCCGGCGTAAAGGATCAAAAAAGAGCAACATTTTCAAATATTTAGGCAACAAAGGGCCGATATGACCCCGTCTGAAGGGGCATAGAGGCGGGAAAAGGTCGCGGGTGTGGGGGAAGTTGACGCTGACGGGCGGTCGAATTTTTGGCTGGGGCTTGCAGGGCGGGGGGGGAAAACCGGAAGAAAGCGACAAAAAACCCACCCGCGTGTGGATACGGGTGGGTTTGGATTTTTCCTACATGCGGAACAACCGTTTCAGAATGTTACAGCGGGGACGATTGGGATTTTTCCGTCACTTGGTTTTGGCGTCACAATCTGCGGCCAGGGTCTTATCCACGATCAGGTCGCATCCTGCATGATGTTTATCCAACACGGCGTAGCAATAGTTTTGTTTGTCCCGGTTTCGAATGAGGGAGCAGTAATAATTGCTGTGGTTTTTATGCTTATAGCGGTTTTCCGGGTCTGGAATGGGGTGAAACGCGAGGCAGAGGTTCCTCTCATCCTTGTCGGCGGCCTTCGCACATTCTTTTTCATAGTCGGGAGGGGTATTATCGCCATGCTGGGCGGCCGCCAAGGGGGGGAAGATTAAAATCAGGCCGAATACCAGCAGGAACAATCCGTTTATCTTCCAATGCTTCATTATCGATCTCCTCCAATAAAGATAGAGTCCCGTCCGCAACCGGACTGCCAAAGGTGACGATTCCCCCCAAGCATATACTTTTTAGCGGGAATTGAAAAGAGGCAGGGGAAAATAGTCGTCGCGGGCGGGCCGGCGTCCTCCCTTCGTTGCCAATTTCCCGCAAACCCATTATAGTAAACTGCCTTTGACCGCCTGGAGCGAGAGACATATGCGAACGATCATGCCGGTTATTCTTGCCGTCCTGTTAATGGGGACTTTCGGCTGTAACTCTCTTCATCCCAGTTATGCCGCGCTGGATCCCGAGGGTCCTCGGTTGTTTGACGATCCCACTCTGTGCGCCGCCTATCGGGGCGGGGTGTACCATGGGATCAGCGTTCGCAATATCCTGACGGAAATCAACCGGCGCGGGTTGATCAACGATGACGAGTGGGGTTTTGTGAGGACGCGCACCATTTTTGTGGGAATGGGCGAATGTGCGCTTCTGGCGGCGTGGGGAGAACCGGCGGCGGTCTCCCACTTCAATCCGGATCCGTTGATTACCGTTCCCGATCAGAAACAGTTCCTGTTCCGGCGGGGTCCGCGCAACAAGGATACCTATGTCTATACCCGGGACGGATCCATCACGCATTGGACCGATTGATGTCTTCTCCCCGGGATCGGGATTGAATCCGGCGGGTTTTCCCTCGCGGGTTCCGGGAATCCCGGTTACCGTTTTTCTCCGGGGTGGCCGGTACCGAGGGCGGCCGAAACTTCCTGCAACGAACCCAGCCGTTCCTCGTACATTTCGTACAATTCGTGTTCCAACCGGTCGTACCGATTTCTCAAGTCGCGAATCAGGGGAGACAGCGGTCCATGTTTCAAGGATGAATCGTATTGCGGTTCCATACTTCCCTCCAGGGGAAACAGGTCTTGCCTTACTTATCGGTTGGGAGGAGAACAAAAATAATCCCCGCAGGGAGAAAATTCCCGCGGGGCCGGGGAGGAGAAATCGATCCTGGGGATCAAACGGTTTATTCGTCCGGCGCTTTCGGAGCCGGGGCGGGTTTCTTGGCGAATTTGTTGATGTAGTACCGGGAAAAATCGCGGATCGAGAGAATGCCCACAATCACTTTTTTTTCCGTCACCACAATATGGCGGATGTGATGCTGTTGCATCACCAGAAACGCCGTGGTCATTAATTGTTCCGAATCGATGGTGACCAGGGGTTTGGACATGATATCGCCCAACTTGGTTTCGATCGGTTTTTTATTCTGGGCGATGACCTTGCGGCAGAGATCTCCTTCGGTGATCAGGCCGACGAAAGTCCCCTGGTCCTCCACCAGCAGGGACCCGATCTTGTGATCCAGCATGGTTTGGGCCGCTTCGGTGGCGGTCGAATTGCCCCCAATGGCATTCAAAGTCTGGTTCATATAAAATTTGATCTGATCCATTTGGACATTTCCTGAATTTGTGGCACATGTTCTGCCATTTCAGTTTGACCGGAATCAGGGTGGTTGTCAACTCATCCGTCAGTCCTTTAAGGGACTTGCGATACGGATCCGGCCGGGCTCTACCAACCTGTTTTCAACCCTTTCACGGGGCCTCCCGGAAGTCCCCTGTCCCCAAAACCCTGAGCGTGCTCCTTTAAAAATAAAGCGCCGGCAATGAGGCAAGTCGTAATACTATGAATAACAGGCCGCCGAAAAACTCCAAAAATGTCATCCGGAGTCCTTCGGCAGGCTCAGGATAAATTCCGCGAAGGTTCTAGCCTGATTAGTAAATTCAAGCTGGACAAGGGTTTCGAGCAAGATTCTTCGCCGCAAAGCGGCTCAGAATGACACCCGAAAGCGTTCTCAGCAACCTGATAATTATGGGCGCGTAAAACTTCACCGAACCGGAATTAAACCCGAACAACCCGGGCCGCAGGCCGGGGTTCTCCCGGGAAACAAAACACCATGTGCCATCACTCGCTGAAAAATTTTTTCGCCGCGCTGTTTAAAAAACCCTTCTACGTGGCGTTCGTCAACATTTTCCTGCGGTTCGAGCGTCCCCTTGAAATAATGGCCCGTTACGTGTTCGGGAAGGGAGCGTATCCGGCCGAGTGCGCCGTCCGCACGCCGTTGGGAAAAATCAAGGCCACCGTATACAGCTTTCACGACGTGATCACCCTCGTCGAGTGTTTCGGCAAGCAGGATTACGCCGTGCCCCGCGACATCGCCTGTGCCGTCGATTTTGGATCCAACATCGGCATCAGCGCCCTGTATTTTCTGACCCGCAATCCCCATGTTCGGGCTGAGTTGTTCGAACCCCTGCCCCAGAATATCGAACGCCTCCGGCGGAATCTTTCCGGATTCGAGGGCCGCTACCGTCTGCATCCCGTCGCGGTGGGGTTGAAGACGGGCGTGGCCGCCTTCGGCATCGAACCCACGGGCCGCTACGGCGGATTGAATCGAAAAACATCCCATGGGCAGATCGAGGTCCCCGTGCAAAGCGTCGATGAGATCCTGGAGGAAATCCTGTCCCGCCAGGCAACCATAGATGTTTTGAAGATCGATGTGGAAGGAATGGAAGAGAATATTTTGCAACGCCTGAACCCGAGACACCTGGACCGCATCCATCGCATCTTCGCCGAGACGGAGGATCCAGGGTCCCTGCCCGGATTTTTTCGGCGCCAGTACGGCGCCGTCGCCCGGTTCAACCGGGAAAAGGCCGCAACCCGGGCGTGAACGCAACACCCAATCCGAGTGAGTAGCATGATTCCCCACCTGACCGTAGGAACTCAAACCTTTTCCCCCTCCCGGGTGTTCTGCATCGGTAAAAACTATGCCGAGCATGTGCGCGAGTTGAACGATCCTCCGCCCGAACAACCGGTGGTGTTCATGAAACCTCCCGCCTGCCTTATGCCGCCGGGAATTCCATTGGCCCGGCCCCGGCACGGCAGGGTTCTTCACCACGAAGCCGAGGTTGTGCTCCTGGTGGGGAGAGAATCGGGAAACGTGAGCGGGGGGCGGGCCTGGGACCGCATCGCCGGAATAACCCTGGGGCTCGACCTCACCCTGCGCGACGTCCAATCCGACCTCAAGCGCAAAGGACATCCCTGGGAGTTGTCCAAGGCATTCGAGCAAAGCGCTCCGATCGGGCAATTCGTGTCGCCCCTGCAAGTCCCGTTTCGTGACGCGATCCCTTTCGAGTGCCGGGTGAACGGCGAGGTACGGCAAAGCGGCAATACCCGCGATATGATGTTTCCCGTTCCCCGGTTGATCCAGTTCCTCAGTTCCGTCTGGACCCTCGTTCCGGGCGACCTGATCTTTACCGGCACCCCGGCGGGGGTGGGCCCGCTACAGACCGGCGACCGGGTGACCCTGAGCGCCAGCGGGATCGGCGAATTCATCTGGACCCTGGAATGAGCGGATGCCACCCGGATGGAGTTCTCTCGGCAAAAAATCGGGTCTAAATTGGATAATTATATCTTGACATCTTGAATGTTCGATCCTATTATGTATTAAAGAAGATAAATTGATATAGATATCCTTTTAATACTAACCCCTTTAAGAGGTGAAAGTTATGGAATACGAGGCTGTTATGAACTCGAAACTTTTAACTCTTCGTTCCCCGGTTGCAGATTGGGTGAATGACGATATGCATCGGACGAAAGTTCTGGATCGATTTGGGATCGACAGTTGTTGCGGGGGCCAGGTGCCCCTGGATGAGGCGTGCCGTATTAAGGGACTGGATCCGGAACAGGTGGTTAAGGCAATGCAGGAGGATTCCGTTCCCGTGGAAGCGGCATCCGGAGCGGAGCAGGATTGGGCGAATTCCCTGAGCGGGATGGTGGATCACCTGGAATCCACCCATCATGCCTATTTGAAAAATTTGATGGCCGAGCTTCCCCCCCTGATGGATAAAGTGATTGCGGCGCACTCTGCGCGCCATTCCGCGCTCCACACCCTCAAGGAACGGGTGGACATGCTGTGGGCCGATCTGGGACCGCACATGATGAAGGAAGAGAGGGTGTTGTTCCCCATGATCCGCCGGTTGGACCAGGGGGACGGGAGTGGTGGAGGCCATTGCGGCGGGATAAACAATCCCATCCGCGTCATGATGCACGAGCACAGCCGCGCCGCCGGGATACTGGACGAGATTCGCCAGTTGACGAACCAGTATTCCGTTCCTGAGGACGGGTGTGCTTCGTGGGGACTTCTGGTGGAGAAGTTACGGGGTTTGGAAGAGGATTTGCTCCTCCACATGTACAAGGAAAACGAGATCGTCTTCCCCGCCGCCCTGGAGGTTGAGGGGTTTATGGCGGGTGAGGGACATTGAACGGAACAAGATAACGGGCCGATCTAGACGACCGCGGAGAAAAACCCCTCTCCCCGTCCCCCTGGGGGTTTGGGGCCGAATATCCGCGCCCCCCGCGGTTGTCCCGATTTTGAGGGGGTACTTTCGGGGAGAACCGTTCCCGGGGGGGCCTCAATACTTGCCGCGGATCAAGGGACGAATTTCCGCTTCATATAAAAGGCGAAGCCGATCGTGCAGTTCCCTCGGCAGGGGAGCAAGGGTGGACGCGCCGAGGTTCATTCCCACCTGTCCGGGTGCGGTCGCCCCCGGGATCGCCACCGTCACCGCATCGAAATCCAGAACCCAGCGCAGGGCCAGTTGCGCCGGCGTCATTCCCTTGGGCACCATTCCGCGGATTTTGCTGGCGAAGCGCACCCCTTCGGGAAAAGGAATACCGGAGAATGTTTCCCCCACGTTGAACTTCTGGCCGTTGGCATTGTAGTTGCGGTGATCGTTCACGGGAAACGTGGTATCCGCGTTGAATTTGCCGGAAAGGAGACCCGAGGCGAGAGGCAACCGCACGATCAGCGATACGCCTTTCTCCTTTGCGCGGGGAAACAAGTCCTCAATGGGGTTTTGCCGGAACACATTGAAA
>PCVW01000010.1:0-4953 GCA_002787095.1 Candidatus Omnitrophica bacterium CG11_big_fil_rev_8_21_14_0_20_64_10
GAAGGCCTCCGCCCCCTGCGGCCGGTCGGTCTGGATGATCACCCAGCGGTCGGTGATCGGGTCCCGGCGGATCTCAGCCATCGGCGGTCTCCTGGAGCGCCCGGGTGGCCCCCTCCGGCGAGACCGGATTGATGTAGAAGCCGGTTCCCCATTCAAAGCCGGCCACGCGGGTCAGCCGCGGGATCAGCTCCAGGTGCCAATGGTAGTCCCGGTCCAGCGTGTCCCAGTAATCGGGGAACCCCTCCCGGGGCCGCCGCAGCGGGGCGCTGTGGAGGATGAAGTTGTACGGCGGGTCATGGAGCAGCCGGCTGAGCCTCGCCAGGGTCCGTTTGAGCGCTTCGGCCAATCCCCGGAGAACCGGCTCCGGCGTGCCGGGAAAGTCGGCCCGATGCGTCTTGGGAACGATCCACAGTTCAAACGGGAAACGGGAGGCGTAAGGGGTCAGCACGACGCAGTGGTCGTTCTCCCAGAGGATCCGTTCCTTCTCCCGGGATTCCCGTTCGAGGATCGCGCAGAAGACGCACCGGCCGGTCTGGGAAAAATATTCCTTCGCCCCGTCCAGCTTGTCCTTGACCCGGGCCGGCGTGACCGGCAGGGCAATGATTTGACTGTGGGGATGGCGGTAGGTCCCTTCCCCGGCGGTCGGTCCGTGGTTCTTGAACAGCATCAGGTGCTTGAAGCGGTCGTCTTTTCCCAATTCAGTCAGCCGCCGCTCCCAAAGCAGCACCACATCGGCCACCTGCTGCAGCGGCAGGTCGGCCAGCGAGCGGCCGTGGCGCCCTCCCTCGACGATGATCTCATGGGCCCCCACCCCGGCGGCGATGTGGAACATCCCCAGCCGGTGTTCTTCGAACCGGCTCTCCTGCCGGAGGATCGGGGAAGCGGCCGGCAAGGCCCGGCAAGACCAGCCTTCGGGGCTTAGGATTTCGGCGATCGGCGGCGGGACCCGCTCCTCATTGCCGGCGCAGAAGGGGCAGTCCGGCTGTTTGAGCGGGCAGACGGTCGGAAAGGCGTCGGCGAACTGGTCGGGGCGCTGACTCCGCCGTTCGGAGATGATCACCCAACGCCCCATGACGGGATCTTTGCGCAATTCGCTCATGCCCTACACCTTACCGCATCAGCGGGGGATGCCGGAGCAATAATCCCGGGCCGACATCCCTGCTTTCCCCTCCGGCTTGACCCGGAGCGCCTCCAGAGCCCCCTGCCCGGTTTGGAACCAGAGTCCCCGTTTGGGATCCATCCGGATCGGTGTTCCCGGGGGCGCTCCTGAATCGGCGGTCTCCGGGTGGGGCCGGGTCTGAAGCAGCTGAATCAACTTCCCTTTCAGGGAGACGGCGGCGCCCGGCCAGGGCTGAACTCCCCGCACCCGGTTGTGGATCGTGATGCAGTCGGCGTTCCAGTCGATGAGGCCGTCCGCTTTTTTGAGGGCCGGCGCGAACGAGGCGGCGGCATGGTCTTGGGGTTGGGGGGCTTCCCGGCCCGAGCGGATCAATTTCACGGTGTCGATCAGGAGGGCCGCCCCCCGCTGCGCGAGGCGGCCGGTCAGGGTGTCGGCCGCCTCCTCCGGATCGATCGCCAGGCGCGCCTGACTCCAGATCGGACCGTGGTCCATCTTTTCATCCAGCTGGAAGATCGTTACCCCGGTTTCCCGCTCCCCTTGGATCAGGGCCCATTGGACCGGGGCGGCCCCCCGGTATTTCGGAAGGAGGGAGGCGTGCAGGTTCAGCACCCCTTTCGGAAAGGCGTCGAGCAGCGGCTTCGGGAGCAGCTGTCCGTAGGCGGCGGTGATCCCCAAATCCGGCTTCAGTTCTCGGACGGTCTTCAGGAAGGCCGGTTCTCCAACGGAGACCGGTTGCAGGACCGGCAGGCCGGCTTGCCGGGCCGCCTCCTTGACCGCTGAGGGAAGAACCTTTTGGTTCCGTCCCTTGGGGCGGTCCGGCTGGGTTACCGCTCCGACGATCATTTCCCCGTTTTCGATCAGCGCTTGAAGGGTCGGCACCGCGAAGCCGGGGGTTCCGAAAAAGAGAAGACGCATCGTCGGCCGCCCTATAGATTGATTTCCCCGAGGGTCCGCCGCAGCTCCCGGTAGCGGCTCAGCAGCCGCCGCCGGGGAAGCCAACCCAGGTGATCGAAGAAGAACCGGCCCTGCAGGTGGTCGGTTTCATGCTGCAGGACCTTGGCCAGCAGTCCCTCCGTCTCGATCGTGATCGGCCGCCCCTCGAGATTCAGGCCGGTGAGTTTCACCCGGACCGCCCGCCGGATCTCCTCGGAGACCCCGGGGACCGAGAGGCATCCTTCGGCCGAGGGGGCGGCGCCCCGCCGTTCGACGATTCGGCCGTTGACCACGGCCAGCTCCCTTCCCGGCTTGCCGTCGGGGCTGGCAACGAAGAGGTCCAGCGGAGAGGCAACCTGGTTGGCCGCCAGTCCGACCCCGTCGGCCGCGTGCATCGTTTCGATCATGTTTCGGGCCAGCCGGCGGATTTCGTCGGTGACGGTGTCAATGGGGACGGCCGGGGCGCGCAGAATCGGCTCCGGTTCCTTGGTAATCGGAAGAATCATCAGCCCGAGTATAACATCTCAAAGGGGATCGACATCCACGATCCAGCGGACCCCCTTGGTCGGCCGGTGTTTTTCGAGGAAACCGCTGAGGAACGCCTCCAGGATCTCCGGCTTAGGAGCGGTCAGGGCGATCTGCCAGAGACTTTGGCGCCGCAACCGGGGGATCGGGGCCGGCGCCGGCCCCAGCAGCCGGACCGTCTCCGGCATCGTCTCCCGCAGTTGTTCTGCCAGGGTCTGGGCCTGAGCTTCTGCCTTTGTTGCGGAGAGGGATTTGACCGTCCAGTGGACCAGCGCGGTGAACGGCGGAAGCCCCACCTCCTTTCGGACGACGATCTCCTTCAGGTAGAAGGTCTTGAAATCATGCGCCTGCGCCGCCAGGATTGCCGGGTGGTGCGGGGTGTGGGTCTGAATCACCACCTGTCCCGGCAGCTGCGCCCGCCCTGCCCGGCCCCCCACCTGCGTCAACAGCTGAAAGGTCCGCTCCGCCGAGCGGAAGTCGGGCAGATTCAGGGCAGTATCGGCGTTGATGACGCCGACCAGGGTGACCCGGGGGAAATCGAGCCCTTTGGCGATCATCTGGGTCCCGACCAGCAGATCGATCTCATGCCGGCCGAAGGCCTTGAGGATCCGGTCATGGGAGGCACGGGCCTGGGTTGCATCGGTATCCATCCGGCTGATCCGGGCCCCCGGGAAGAGCCGGATCAACTCCGACTCCACCCGTTCGGTCCCCATCCCGCGGAAGCGAACATAATCCCCCCGGCATTTGGGGCAGAGGGTCGGCACCGGCTCCAGCCGGTGGCAGGGGTGGCAGACCAGCTTCTGCCGGCCGCTGTGATAGGTCAGCGCGTGGTCGCAGGCGGGACAGACCGCGGTCTGTCCGCACCGCCCGCATTGGATGACCGTTGCGAATCCCCGGCGATTGAGGAAGAGGATCCCCTGCTCCCCCTTCTTCAGGGTCTGCTTGATCGCCTCAGTCAGCCGCTCCGAGAAGAGCCGCCGCCGGCCGGTCTGCCGACGCATGTCGACGATCGTCACCTCCGGCATCGGGATCCGGTCGATCCGTTCCGGCAGCTCCAGCAGGGTGGCCCGGCCCCGCAGGGCGTCGTTGTAGCTTTCGAGCGCCGGGGTTGCCGAGCCGAGCAGCACCGGCGCTCCGGCTTGCCCGGCCCGCAGGATTGCCGCTTGCCGGGCATGGTACCGGGGGGCATCGGCCTGCTTGTAGGAGGGCTCGTGTTCCTCATCCACGACGATCAGCCCCAGCCGGCGGACCGGCGCGAAGACCGCCGATCGGGCGCCGATCACGACCCGGGCCTGCCCGGACCGGATCCGCTGCCAATGCATCAGACGGTGGCTCTCCAGCATCCGGCTGTGGAGCACCGCGACCGCCTCATGGCCGAAGCGGCCCCGGAATCGCTCGATCGTCTGGGGAGTCAGGGAGATTTCGGGGACCAGCAGGATGCTGTCCTTCCCCGCGGCAAACACCTCCTGGATCGCCTGCAGATACACTTCGGTCTTTCCGCTTCCGGTGACCCCGTGCAGGAGGAAAACCTGGTGGCGCTCCGCTCGGATCGCCTCCCGGATCGTTTCGAAGGCCCGCTGCTGCGCGGCGGTCAGCGTCAGGGGGGTCGTTCGATCGGGCTGCTCCTCCGACTCCGGGATTCGGGAACGGGGGGCGGTGTCGGCCGGTTTTCCCCGGCGAAGGTACCCCGGCAGCGCGCTGAACAGCACTTCTCCCCAGGCGGCCTGCGTTCGCCGGGCCAGTCCCCGGGCCGCTTCCAGAAGGTCGGGGGTTAGGACCGGTTCGCTGTCCAGCACCCCGTCGATCGGCTTGGTCTTGAACGGTTGCGGATCGCGGGTGAGCCCCACCACCATCCCCACCAGCTGCCGCCGGTGGAACGGCACCCGGACCCGGCAACCGGGTGCCGGCGCCATGCCTTTGGGGAGCTGGTAATGGAAGGTGCCTCGGATCGGCAGCGGCACCGCGACCTCCGCCAGCAGCGGGTCAGCTTTCCCCACGCAGAAGCGCCATGGCCCGCTGCATGTCGATCCAGACATCCCCCTTGGCGAGCGGGTTGCGCAGCAGGTAGGCGGGATGGTAGGTCACGATCAGGGGGATCCCCTCCCAGGCCCAGTCGCTTCCCCGCAGCTTGCTCATCGGGGCCTTCGTCTGGAGCAGGGTTGCCGCCGCCGTCTTTCCGAGGCAGCAGATCACCTTCGGCCGGATCGTCTCCATCTGGGCTTTCAGGTATCCCCAGCAGGCCTGGATCTCATCCGGTTCCGGCAGCCGGTTTTGGGGCGGCCGGCATTTGACGACATTGCAGATGTAGATGTCCTCCCGGCGCAGCTTCATCGCGTCGAGGATCTTGTTGAGCAGTTTCCCCGCGGCCCCCACAA
>PCVW01000010.1:4959-5155 GCA_002787095.1 Candidatus Omnitrophica bacterium CG11_big_fil_rev_8_21_14_0_20_64_10
TCCCCTGCGCGTCCTCGTCCCGGCCCGGTCCCTCCCCGACGAAGAGCAGCTGCGCATCGAGGGAGCCGTCCCCGAAGACCACATGGGTCCGTTCCTTGCAGAGCCGGCATTTTGTGCAGGCCAGCGCGGCCTCCCGGATCGGGGCCAAACGCTGCTCCTTCTCGGATGAATCGGCGGGTTGAGGGCCTGTTGATGC